>NZ_JBEYFS010000033.1:0-65652 GCF_040634475.1 Streptomyces sp. NPDC007095 | reverse complement strand
GGTGGGGGCGTGAGCGCGCCGCCTCCGCCGAGCGCCCCGGGCGTACCGGGTGCGCGGCCGGGGAGCGCCCCTCCGCCTCCGCCCCCGCCGCCGTCGTCCGGGCCCGGTGCTCCGGGCGCCCCGGCGGGCGGGTACGTACCGACGCAACTCGTCTCGCAGCTCGGCCCGAACGGGCCCGGAGTTCCTGGTGCGCCTGCCGCTCCCGGCGCTCCGCAGACTCCGGGCGGTACGCCTCCCGGAGGTGTCCATCACGCCGCGACCATGCTGGCGGGTCCGCCCGCGGGCGCTCCCGGCGCGCCCCAGCCTCCGGGTGCGCCTGGTGCTCCGCAGCCTCCGGGCACCCCGCCCCCGGGCGGTGTCCACCACGCCGCCACCATGCTGGCCGGTCCTCCGGCCGGTCCTCCGGTCGCCGGTCCCGGTGTTCCGCCGCCCCCGCAGGCCCCCGGCATGCCCCCGGGCGCGCCGCAGCCGATGCCGGGACAAGCCATGCCCGGTCAGCCGATGCCCGGTCAGCCGATGCCGCCCCCGGGGCAGCAGCCTCCGGCGTACGGCTACCCGCAGGCCGGTCAGCCGACCGTCGGGCCGGGGTATCAGGCCGTCCTGCGCTACCGCGCGCAGGACGGTTCCGAGCAGCAGTTGATCCGGCGCTCCGCGCCGGGGACCCCGCACCCGGAGTGGCAGATCCTGCACGAACTGCGCGCGATGAACGTGCCGCCGCAGCAAGTGCTGGAGCTGCACACGGAGTTGGAGTCGTGCGAGCTGCCGGGCGCGTACTGCGCGCGGATGATCAGGGAGAGCTGGCCGCAGGCGCGGATCACCAGCATCGCGCCGTACGGCACGGATCACGCGAGCCGTCAGCAGGGCATGCACCAGCTCCTCGCGCACCAGGGCGAGTTGCACCAGGTGGCGGACGGTCCCGCGCGTCCGGCGCCGGTGCGTGCGCCGATTCCGCCGGTGCAGCCCGCGCCGCCGGTTCCGCCGGAGGCGATCGGGCAGGAGCTGGCGGCGGCGTTCGGGCCGGGTCTGTTCCGGTTCGACCAGGCCGCGGTGTCGCGGCAGGGTGTGCCGAACATCGTGGCGCACACGCTGGTGGTGGCCGGACTGCCGGTCGACATGGGCCCGTTCTTCTGGGCGCAGGCGCAGCCGGGCCGTCCGGTGCCGACGCTCGCCGAGCTGGCGCAGGAGCGGGGGGTGCAGCCGGCCGCGGACGCGGGCTCGTACCTCGTCATGGGCAGTGACTTCGGCAAGGCGATCTGTGTCCAGTACGGCACCGCGAACATCGTGGCCGTGCCGGTGGAGGCGGGTCCGGGCGGCGCCTCGGTGCCGCCGCAGTTCGTGAACACGGGGCTGCCCGAGTTCGCGCGCTGTCTGGCCCTGCTCGGCCGGATGTGGCGGCTGCGGTTCGGGCTCAACCAGGAGCAGGCGGGCCGCTGGACCGTCGACTTCCAGGCGCAGCTCGCCTCGCTCGACCCGGCGGCGCTCGGCTCGCCGGAGAGCTGGTGGTCGGTGCTGTTGGAGCAGATGTGGGACGGCTTGCTGTGATGCGCCACTGAGTGTCCGTCAGGGAGCCGAAGGGGTTGGACCCGGTCGTACGACCGGGTCCAACCCATTTTTTACGCAGCTGACCGCTACGAATGCGCGGAGTGTCGCGTTATGAACACTTACGCCTGATCCACCAAGATGTGCGCCAAATCGTGTTGTACGTCGCACAGCGGAGAGGGGTCCAGGGATGAGCAGCGCATCGGTGTCGCCGCACGGCTTCGTGGCCGTACGGGGGCGCGGTTACCGTCCCGAGCAGGTCGACGCGTACTTCGCTGCGCTCTCGGGGGGCCGCGACACCGCCTGGGAACGGGCCGCCCGGCTGACCGTCCTGGCCAAGGAGATGGACGCGGAGGTGGAGCGGCTGCGGGCGGTCGTGGCACGGCTGGCCCCGCAGACGTACGAGACGCTCGGCGAGCGCGCCTGCCGGATTCGCGAGCTCGGCGAGGAGGAGGCCGCGGCGGTGCGCGAGAACGCGCGCAGCGCGGCCCGGCTGGCCGTCGAGGATGCCGAGGCGGAGGGGCGGCGGATGCGTGAGGCGGCGCAGGCGTACGCCGACGAGCTGCGCGGCGAGGCCGAGGAACGCGTCCGGCACCGTCTCCTCTCCGCCCGCGCGGAGGCCGACGAGATGCGGATCGCCGCCCGTCGCGCGGTCAAGGAGGGCCGGGGGGAGGCGCTGGCGGCGCTGCGCGAGGTGCGGCAGCGCACCGAAGGCTTCCTCGCCGAGCAGGAGAGGGAACACGCAGAGCGCTGGGAGGAGGCGGAGCGGGCGGCGGTGGAGCGGGCGGCCGCGCTCGACGCGCACCACGTGGAGCGGGGGGTGCGCGCCGAGGCCGCGCTGGTCGAGGCCGAGCGTGCCCTGGCAGAGGCCGAGGAATTCGCTCGGCACCGGCAGGAGGATGCGATGGCACAGGCCGCCGAGGTGCTCGCCGAGGCGAGGGCGCAGGAGGAGCGGATCGCCCGCGAGACCGAGCGGGTGCTGCGCGAGCACGGGGAGCGGTGGGACGACGTACGGGCGCAGATGGATCAAGTGCGTACGAGTCTCATGACGCTGACTGGGCGGGCATCGGTGGAGTAGTGGGCGAGGGGTGGGTTGTTCCTGCGCTGCGGGCGGGTTGTGGCTGGTCGCGCAGTTCCCCGCGCCCCTCACGGGGTCCTCCGTACCGCCCCCGCCAGGATCCACCCCTCCACCGCCTCGTACTGTCTGCGCTGTTCCTCCGCCTTACGGCGCCCGGAGATCACGGTCCCCAGCCACCCGTAGGCGAAGCCGAGGGGAATGGACACGAGGCCGGTGGTGGTGAACGGGAACCAGTTGAAGTCGGCCTCGGGGAAGGCCGAAGTGGGGGAGCCGGAGACCAGGTTCGTGCCGGTCATGAGGATCAGGACGGTCAGAGTTCCGCCGATGAGGGTGCACAGGAGGCCCGTGCGGGTGTAGCGGCGCCAGAAGAGGCCGTAGACCAGCGCGGGCGCTATGGCCGAGGCGCCCAGGCAGAACGACAGCGTGACCAGGGGTTGCAGGCTGCGGTGCTGGACGAGGGTCGCGAGCAGGATCGCAGGCGCGCCGACCGCGAGCGCGGAGACCCGGGCGAGGCTCATCTCGCGGCGCGGGGACAGCTCCCGGATCCGCCCGGCGAACACGTCGTGGGCGAGGGAGTTGGCGCAGGCGAGGATCATCCCGGCGACCGAGGCGAGGAGCGTGAGGAAGATCGCCGTCGTCACGGTCGTGAAGAGGAGGGTCTCGGCCGTCGACACGTCCGGTCCGAACGCGGCCCTGGATCCCAGCAGGTAGGCCGTGTTGCCCTGCGGGTCGGCGGCCGCGATCACGGACCGTCCGATCAGCGCCGTGGCCCCGAACCCGACGACCGTGATGACCAGCACGAAGACGGCCACGCAGGGCACCGCCCAGGACATCGAGCGGCGGACCTGACGGGCGCTGCCCGCGGTGTACATGCGCATGGTGATGTGCGGCAGGCAGGCGCCGCCGAGGACCACGGTCAGCTCCGAACTGATCATGTCGATACGAGGGTTGGGTCCGCCCGCGAACTGCAGGCCGGAGTGCAGGAAGGCGGTCCCGACGCCGCTGTTGCGGGCGGCGGTGTCGAACAGGGCCGCGGGGTCCCAGCCGAAGCGCTGCAGGATGAGGGCGGCGACCACGGTGCCGGAGCCGAGCAGCATCACGATCTTCAGGATCTGGATGAGGGCGGTGCCCTTCATCCCGCCGATCGCCGCATAGCTGATCATCAGTGTGCCGAGGCCGATGATGCAGCCGGTCTTGAGGGAGTCGCTGGAGAAACCGAGGATGAAGGCCAGCAGATCGCCCGCGCCGGCGAGTTGGACCAGCATCAGCGGCAGCAGGGCGACGAGGGTCGCGGCGCACGCCGTGATGCGTACCGCGCGCCCCGGCATCCGTCGTGCGAGCGCGTCGCCCATGGTGAAACGGCCCGCGTTGCGCAGCGGTTCGGCCAGCAGGAACATCAGCAGCATCAGCGACAGGGCGGTGCTGAGGGCGAGGACGACACCGTCGTACCCGGCGAGGGCGATGACGCCGCCGGTGCCGAGGACGGTCGCGGCGGAGATGTAGTCCCCGGCGATGGCGAGGCCGTTGCGCATCGGCGACAGGGAGCCGTAGCCCGTGTAGAACTCGTCGAGGTCGTCGCGGTCCGGACCGGTCATCACGCACAGCAGCAGTGTGATCGTGGCGACGGCCGTGAACGCCACCAGTGACATGGCCCGTGCGGAACTGCTGAACCCGACCATGCTCGTCAGGGCGGTCACCTCGGGGCCCCGGCTCATCGGGTCGCCTCCCGCTTCGCGTCCAACTGGGTCTGCCGGCGGATCCGGTCCGCGATCGGGTCGACGCGTCGGCGCGCCGTGTACTCGTACAGCCCGATCGCCAGGCAGGTCACCGGCACCTGGAGCAGACCGAGCAGCAGTCCGGTCGGCAGTCCGCCGGACACCTCGCCCGTCATCAGCCCCGGCGCGAACGCCGACAGGAGGAGGAAGAGGGTGAAGTAGCCGAGTGCGGTGAGCGTCGCGACCCGCCGTTGCCAGCGGTAGGCGCCGCGCAGGACGCGGATGTCGCTGTGCCTGCCGAGTGCGTGGTGACGCGGTTGTCGCTTTCTCTCGGGCTCGGGTGGCCGGGGCTGCGGTTGCCAGGGATAGGTGAGGTGCGAGGGGGGCGTGTGGCGGGGGGACGGGTGCGGGGACGGGTGCGGCGGTGGGTAGAGCGGGTCGTGCGGCGGGCGGTGCCGCCTCTGGTGCTCGGGGGACGAGAACGCGTCTTGCATCCCGTGATCTCCTTGCGTGGCTCGGGCCCGGTACGGACCGCAGGGAGTTGGGGGGTGGGCGAGGCACGCACGCTACTCGCAGGTAGCCGGTATGCGTGAGGCTTTCACCAAACTGAGCGGTCGGTATGCGCTTACTTCGGTGACCCGGGGTGTTACCCGCATTTGCACCGGGCGTTCATCAACCGTTCGCTGCGCCTTCGGCTTGAGGGCGACGCCTTCGGCTCGGCCCGCTTCGTGAACGCGCCCGTCGCCGCGACCTCGTCAGTCCCCGGGATTCTTGAGGACCGGAAAGCGTCGCGGTGCCACGAACAGCAGGACCAGGAAGGCGAGTGCGGCGGCGCCTGCCGCGCCCAGGTAGACGGCGTGGACCGCGTCGGCGACCGCGCGGCGTACGTGTTCGGCCGGCGCGCCCGAGTCCAGCGCCCGCGTCACCGCGTCCAGGTCCCCCGCGCCGCCGAGCCGCGCGGCCAGCACCCCGTTGGCGATCGCGCCGAACAGGGTCGCGCCGACGGTCTGGCCGGTCTGGCGGCAGAAGAGGACCGACGCCGTCGTCGTGCCGCGTTCCGCCCAGCCGACCGTCGACTGGACGCCGATGATCAGGGGGAGTTGGAAGAGGCCCAGGGCGCCGCCCAGCAGGAGCATCAGCAGGGCCGGCTGCCAGGGCTCGCCGGGGTAGGGCAGGAAGGGGAAGGCGAGCAGGATCAGGGTCGCGGTGCCGATGCCGAGCATCGCGGTGTTGCGGAAGCCGATCCGCCCGTAGACGTGCTGGCTGAACGCCGCCGACACCGGCCAGCTCAACGTCCACACGGAGAGCACGAATCCGGCGGCGACGGGCGCGAGGCCGAGGACCGCCTGCGCGTACGTGGGCAGGAACACCGTGGGGGCGACCATGAGCAGCCCCAGTGCGCCGAGCGCCAGGTTGACGGCCGCGATCGTGCGGCGCCGCCACACCCACCCGGGGATGATCGGCTCGGCCGCCCGGCGTTCGATCACGACCACGGCAGCGATCAGCGCGAGTCCCGTACCGAACAGGGCGAGCGACGGGGCCGACAGCCAGTCCCAGGCGACCCCGCCCTGCACCAGTGCGGTGAGCAGCACACCGCCGCAGGCGAAGACGGCCAGCGCGCCCGCCCAGTCGATCCGGGGGCGGCGGCCGGAGGACTCCCGTGCCGGCTCGTGCAGATGGCGGACGATCAGCCACAGCGCCAGCGCGCCGATCGGCAGGTTGACGAGGAAGATCCAGCGCCAGTCGGCGTACGCGGCGAGGACCCCGCCGAGGGAGGGGCCCGCGATCGCCGAGGTCGCCCACACCGTGGACAACTTGGCCTGGATCTTGGGGCGCTCCTTGAGCGGGTAGAGGTCCGCGGCGAGCGTCTGCACCGTGCCCTGCAACGCGCCGCCGCCCAGGCCCTGCACGATCCGGAAGGCGATGAGCGCGGCCATGTTCCAGGCGGTGGCGCACAGCAGCGAGCCGAGGAGGAAGACGGCGGCGCCCGCGACGAGGACCGGCTTGCGGCCGAAGGTGTCGGAGAGCTTCCCGTACACCGGCAGGGTGACCGTCACCGCGAGCAGATAGCCCGAGAACAGCCAGGAGAAGACGGAGAAGCCGCCGAGGTCGCCGACGATCTGCGGTACGGCCGTGGAGACGATGGTGGAGTCGAGCGCGGCCAGCGCCATGGAGAGCATCAGGGCGGCGACGACGGCACCCCTGCGGCTGCGCGAGGCCGATGGGTGCTTCGTCGCCGCGGCCCGTATTCCGGTGTCCCCCTGGCCCACTGGAGCGCCTCCCCTGATCGGTTCCCCCCTGCAACTATCCGCCGTCCCCCACCATCTCACTTGACCTTCACGTAGCGGGAGGGTGGACGCTGACCGGGACCGAGGGTGGAGGCAACCCCGAGAGCGACTCCACCGAAGGGTGGACTGCCCCTAGGGGTCTCTCCCCACTAGGGCTCGGGGGGCGCTCGTACCGGCGGAGGACGAGACGGGGCGGGGCCGTCCTTAACCTGGCTTTATGCCGCTGAGGGCGGTGGGCCGGACCCACGGGGGTGGGGTTTTCCCCCGTAGAAGACTGCGCTGGGCACCAGCGCGCCGGACCACCCCCCGCCACCAGACTTACCGACGTAGCGAAGAGCACTTCGTCCGCCGACCGACATAGGAGATACACCGTGACATCGGCTGTGACCATTCCCAGGCACGGGGGCACTGGAGGGCGTACGGCCGTTGCCGCGCGGGCGCGGCAGGTCGTCAAGGCGTACGGGTCCGGGGAGACCCGGGTCGTCGCCCTGGACCAGGTCGACGTGGACATCGCGCGGGGGCAGTTCACCGCGATCATGGGCCCCTCGGGGTCCGGCAAGTCCACGCTGATGCACTGCCTCGCCGGACTCGACACCGTGACGAGTGGCCAGATCTACCTCGACGAGACCGAGATCACCGGGCTCAAGGACAAGAAGCTCACGCAGCTGCGCCGGGACCGGATCGGGTTCATCTTCCAGGCGTTCAACCTGCTGCCGACGCTGAACGCGATAGAGAACATCACGCTGCCGATGGACATCGCGGGCCGCAAGCCGAACAAGGGCTGGCTCGACCAGGTCGTGGAGACCGTCGGACTCGCCGACCGGCTCAAGCACCGGCCCAGCCAGCTCTCCGGCGGCCAGCAGCAGCGCGTCGCGGTGGCGCGGGCACTCGCCGCGCGGCCCGAGATCATCTTCGGGGACGAGCCGACCGGAAACCTCGACTCCCGGGCGGGCGCCGAGGTGCTGGGCTTCCTGCGCCGCTCGGTGGACGAACTCGGCCAGACCATC
This sequence comes from Streptomyces sp. NPDC007095, assembly GCF_040634475.1. Classification (NCBI taxonomy): domain Bacteria; kingdom Bacillati; phylum Actinomycetota; class Actinomycetes; order Kitasatosporales; family Streptomycetaceae; genus Streptomyces; species Streptomyces sp. NPDC007095. The sequence continues at coordinate 58,025 of NZ_JBEYFS010000033.1, read as the reverse complement.
GTGATCGTGACGCACGACCCGGTGGCGGCCTCGTACTCGGACCGCGTGCTGTATCTGGCCGACGGCCGGATCGTCGACGAGATGTACCAGCCGACGGCCGATCAGGTCCTCGACCGCATGAAGGACTTCGACGCGCGGGGGCGTACGTCATGACCGTCCTGAAGACCTCGATGCGCAACTTCTTCGCGCACAAGGGGCGGATGGCACTGTCGGCGGTCGCGGTGCTGCTGTCCGTGGCCTTCGTCTGCGGCACGCTGGTGTTCACCGACACCATGAACACGACGTTCGACAAGCTGTTCGCCGCCACCTCCTCCGACGTCACCGTCTCGCCGAAGGTCGCCAAGAGCGACAGCACCCCGCAGAACGGCAAGCCCGACTCGATTCCGGCGTCCGTCCTGGACCGGGCCAAGAAGGCGGACGGCGTCAAGTATGCCGAGGGCGCGGTCAGTTCCATGAACGTGACCGTCGTCAACAGCGCCAACAAGAACATGGGGTCGAGCACCGGGGCCCCGACGATCGCCGGCAACTGGACGCGCAACGACCTGCGTTCGATGGAGATCACCTCCGGACGCGCCCCGCGCGGACCGACCGAGACGATGGTCGACGCCGACACCGCCGACAAGCACCACCTCAAGCTCGGCGACGAACTGCGCACCATCGCCGTCACCGGTGACTTCAAGGCCAGGATCGTCGGCATCGCCACCTTCAAGGTGACCAACCCCGGTGCCGCCGTCGTCTACTTCGACACCGCCACCGCCCAGCGCGAACTGCTCGGCGCCACCGGCCGGTTCACGCACATCAACCTCTCCGCCGCCACCGGTGTCACCGACGACCGGCTCAAGCAGAACGTCATCGCCTCGATCGGCACCGGCGCCTACAAGGTGCAGACGCAGAAGGAGTACGCGGACGAGAACCGCTCCGGCGTCGGCTCCTTCATGGACGTCATCAAGTACGCCATGCTCGGCTTCGCCGGGATCGCCTTCCTGGTCGGCATCTTCCTGATCATCAACACCTTCTCCATGCTGGTCGCCCAGCGCACCCGCGAGATCGGCCTGATGCGGGCGATCGGCTCGTCCCGCAAGCAGGTCAACCGGTCCGTCCTGGTCGAGGCGACCCTGCTCGGCTTCTTCGGCTCGATCCTCGGCGTCGGCGCGGGCGTCGGCCTCGCGGTCGGCCTGATGAAACTCATGTCGGCGGCGGGCATGGACCTGTCCACCCGCGATCTGACGGTCAAGGCGACGACCCCGGTCATCGGACTCGTGCTCGGTGTCGTGGTCACCGTCCTCGCCGCCTATCTGCCCGCCCGCCGGGCCGGCAAGGTCTCCCCGATGGCCGCACTGCGCGACGCCGGTACACCGGCGGACGGCAAGGCCGGTCTCGTCCGCGGAATCATCGGCCTGGTCCTCACCGGCGCCGGAACCTTCGCGCTCTTCACGGCGGCCAATGCCGACAAGGCGAGCGACGGTTCGCTGGTGCTGGGCGCGGGAGTCGTCCTGACCCTGATCGGGTTCGTCATCATCGGCCCGCTGCTCGCGGGCGGTGTCGTCCGGGTGATCAGCGCGGTGCTGCTGCGCTTCTTCGGCCCCGTCGGACGGATGGCGGAGCGCAACGCGCTGCGCAACCCGCGCCGCACCGGAGCCACCGGCGCGGCCCTGATGATCGGCCTCGCCCTGGTCGCCTGCCTGTCGGTCGTCGGCTCGTCCATGGTCGCCTCCGCGACCGACGAACTCGACAAGTCGGTCGGCACCGACTTCATCATCCAGGGCAACCAGCGGATCGTCCCGCAGGCGGCGAAGGCCATCGAGACGACGCCCGGCCTGGAACACGTCACGCACTACCGGGACATCGAGGCCAAGATCGTCACCCCCGACGGATCCTCGGACAGCGACGGCGTCACGGCCGCCGACCCCACCTACGCACAGGACCTGCACCGCAAGACGACGGCCGGTGAACTGACCGCCGCCTACGGCAAGGACTCCATGTCCGTAGGCTCGAAGTTCGCCACCAAGCACCACGTCAAGCTCGGCGACACTCTGACCGTCGCCTTCAAGGGCGGCAGCACGGCGAAGCTCAGGGTCGCCGCGATCACCGACGACGACGTGGCCATCGACCAGGGCGCGCGGTACCTCAGCACCGAGACCATGCGCAAGTACCTCCCGGCCGACCGGATCCCGCCGGACCAGATCATGTTCGCCAGCGCCAAGAACGGCCAGGAGAAGCAGGCGTACGCGGCCCTGAAGAAGTCCATGGAGCAGTACCCGCAGTACCAGGTCCGTGACCAGAGCGACTACAAGCAGGAACTCAAGGACCAGATCGGCCAGCTCCTGAACATGGTCTACGGCCTGCTCGCCCTCGCGATCGTCGTCGCAGTCCTCGGCGTGATCAACACCCTCGCCCTGTCGGTGGTGGAGCGGACACGCGAGATCGGCCTGATGCGCGCCATCGGGATGTCCCGCCGCCAGCTGCGCCGCATGATCCGCCTGGAGTCGGTCGTCATCGCCCTCTTCGGCGCGCTGCTCGGCCTCGGCCTGGGCATGGGCTGGGGTGCCACCGCCCAGAAGCTCCTCGCCCTGGAGGGCCTGAAGGTCCTGGAGATCCCCTGGCCGACCATCATCGGGGTCTTCATCGGCTCGGCGTTCGTGGGCCTGTTCGCCGCCCTGATCCCGGCGTTCAGGGCGGGCCGGATGAACGTACTGAACGCCATCGCCACCGACTAGCCGGCAGCAGCAGCCGCGAAGCCACCGTATACGGGGGTTACGGGGGACGGGCCCGGCCCAGGAGGACTTCACCTCCTGGGCCGGGCCCGCGGCCGTGCGCGGTGCCTCAGGTGCGCCGCTCCAGCAGTACGTAGCCGTAGGCGGCGCCCACGACGTCGTACACGGCACGGGGGTGCAGGCGGCCCGCGTACGCCTGGACGTCCTGGATCGAGTGGTCGGAGTCGTCGAGGGCGATGAAGTCCGGGGTGACGCCACCGGTGCCGCCCGTCCAGAAGACCCGGCAGCGTGCGACGAGCCGACTGCTCGGGCCGACGTTCGCCTCGACGCTCGCCCCGTCCGGGACACGCGCCAGCAGCCGTTCGACGGCACTCACGCGCGCGGGCTTGCGATACGCGGCGGGCTCGCCCAGCGCGGACAGCGGGAGCGAGGTCGTCAGCGCGAGCGCGGCCGCGACGACGGCCGTGGGCAGGTGCAGCGCGTACGAGCGCAGCCATGGGCGCGGGCTCCAGCGGGCCCGGGAGAGCGCGTCGGCGAGAGCGAGGGAGAGGACCGGCATCAGGACGGCGCTGTAATGCCAGTCCGTGCCCCAGTAGTGCGGGTCGGAGGAGAGGAAACGCCAGCCCAGGGTCGGCAGGGCGACCACGAGGAGCGGGGAGCGCAGGGCCAGCAGACCGGTGGTGGGGATCAGCAGCCAGGCGAGGGTGCGGATTTTGGTGCCCAGGCCGTCGAGGGGATCACCGCCCGCCTTGTTCCAGTAGCTGTAGGCGTCCGCGGTACTGAAGGCAGGGATCACCACCGTGAACGTGAGCACCGCGGCCACCACCCCGAGGACGCCGGCCCCGAGCGCGCACAGGGCCGTACGCGGGGCGGCCCTACGGGCCCGCACGGCCACGACCAGGGCGATCGCGGCCAGGGTGAGCCCGAGGTCCTCCTTGACGAGGACCAACGGGAACGCCCACAGGAGGGCCGCGCGCCACCGTCGCTCCAGGACCGCTTCCAGGGCGAAGGCGATCAGCGGGACGGCGAAGCAGATCTCGTGGAAGTCGAAGTCGACGGCGCGCTGGATCCCCCACGACAGCCCGTACGCGAGGCCCAGCGCGAGTCCCCGGGAGCGGCCGAGGAGCCGGGCGGCGGCACGGGTGACCGGGACCGCGGACAGGGCCAGCAGCGCGGCCTGGGCGACGAGGAGGGTGACCGGGGTGGGGAAGAGGCGGTAGGCGGGCGCGATGAGGGCGGTGACCGGGCTGAAGTGGTCGCCGAGGAGGTTGCTGCCCGGGCCCTTGAGATCGGCGACGGGAGCGCGCAGGTGGGCGTAGGCGCGGACGGCCTGCTCGAAGATGCCGAGGTCCCAGGAACGGGTCGCCAGATGCCGCCAGCGGCAGACCGACAGGGTCGCGTACGCGATGAAGAACAGGACCGCCAGGAGCTGGGGGTCGCGGGGGCGCCGGTCACGGCCGGGGACGGCCGTGACCGGCGGGGGTATGGAAGCGCTGTCGGTTCTTGGGGCGGTGGCGGTGGCGGTGTCGGCGGGGGTCGGGTTCGAGCTCATGCGGCTCCCGGTACGTGATCACGTGTCACGGGGTATACGCCGGGGACGTGGGAAGTGGTTGACGGTTGGGGGTGTGGTGCGGGTCACTTCCTGTGGGGTGGGTGGCGTCGGCTGGACTGGGGCGGGCTGGGTTGCCTGGCTGCGGGCCGGCGGGCGCTGGGCGGGCAGTTGCCCGCGCCCCTGAGGCCGGGGCTGCGCCCCGATTCCCCGACGGGCCGTCGAACCGGGGCCGGGGGCCGTCCACCTCTTGCGTCTCACAGGGAGCGCGGCGCCGTCGTAGGCTGGACAACCCCGGCCCGTCGAGACGTGTCGGGCGGTTCGCGTTGCCCTCTCTCCGGGATGGAAGCCCTTCATGAGCCTGCACGGTCTGCTCGACGCCGTCGTCAAGGACGCCGCCCTCGCGGAAGCGGTGAAGGCCGCCACCGACGGCAACCGGATGCACATCGACCTGGTCGGCCCGCCCGCCGCCCGCCCCTTCGCGGTGGCGGCCCTGGCCCGCGACGCCGGCCGCCCCGTACTGGCCGTGACGGCGACGGGACGTGAGGCCGAGGACCTGGCCGCGGCGCTCAGGTCCCTCCTCCCGGCCGACACGGTCGTGGAGTACCCGTCGTGGGAGACGCTCCCGCACGAGCGGCTCTCCCCCCGGTCGGACACCGTCGGCCGCCGTCTCGCCGTGCTGCGCCGCCTGGCGCACCCGCGCCCGGACGACCCCGAGACCGGCCCGGTGTCGGTCGTCGTCGCCCCGGTCCGCTCGGTGCTTCAGCCCCAGGTCAAGGGCCTGGGAGACCTGGAGCCGGTCGCCCTGCGGACGGGGCAGGGCGCCGACCTGGGCGGGATCGTCGAGGCGCTCGCGGCAGCCGCGTACTCCCGGGTCGAGCTCGTCGAGAAGCGCGGCGAGTTCGCCGTACGCGGCGGCATCCTGGACGTCTTCCCGCCCACCGAGGAGCACCCCCTCCGGGTGGAGTTCTGGGGCGACGACGTCGAGGAGATCCGTTACTTCAAGGTCGCCGACCAGCGTTCCCTCGAGGTCGCCGAGCACGGACTGTGGGCGCCGCCCTGCCGCGAGCTGCTCCTGACGGACGAGGTCCGGCAGCGGGCGGCCCGGCTCGCCGAGGAACACCCCGAGCTGGGCGAACTGCTCGGCAAGATCGCCGAGGGCATCGCCGTGGAAGGAATGGAGTCGCTGGCTCCGGTCCTCGTCGACGACATGGAACTGCTGCTCGACGTCCTGCCCAAGGGCTCGATGGCCGTCGTCTGCGACCCGGAGCGGGTGCGGACGCGGGCCGCGGACCTGGTGGCGACCTCGCACGAGTTCCTGCAGGCGTCCTGGGCGGCGACGGCCGGGGGCGGCGAGGCCCCCATCGACGTCGGCGCGGCCTCCCTGTGGGCCATCGCGGACGTCCGCGACCGGGCGCGCGAGCTGGACATGATGTGGTGGTCGGTGTCGCCGTTCGCGGCCGACGAGGAACTGGACGCGGACACCCTCAAGCTCGGCATGCACGCCCCCGAGACCTACCGCGGCGACACGGCCAGGGCGCTCGCCGACACCAAGGGCTGGCTCGCGGACGGCTGGCGCACGGTGTACGTCACCGAGGCGCACGGCCCCGCCGCCCGTACCGTCGAGGTCCTCGGCGGCGAGGGCATCGCGGCCCGCCTCGACGCGGAGCTGACCGAGCTGACGCCCGCCGTGGTGCAGGTCGCGTGCGGTTCGATCGACTACGGCTTCGTGGACCCGGCGCTCAGGCTCGCCGTCCTCACGGAGACCGACCTCTCCGGCCAGAAGGCGGCAGGCAAGGACGGCGCGCGCATGCCGGCCCGCCGCCGCAAGACCATCGATCCCCTCACGCTCGAAGCGGGCGACTACATCGTGCACGAGCAGCACGGTGTCGGCCGCTACATCGAGATGGTGCAGCGGACCGTCCAGGGCGCGACTCGCGAATACCTGGTGGTGGAGTACGCCCCGGCCAAGCGCGGCCAGCCGGGCGACCGCCTCTACATCCCCACCGACCAGCTGGAACAGATCACCAAGTACGTCGGCGGCGAGGCCCCCACCCTGCACCGCCTGGGCGGCGCCGACTGGACGAAGACCAAGGCGCGCGCCAAGAAGGCGGTCAAGGAGATCGCGGCGGACCTGATCAAGCTGTACAGCGCGCGCATGGCGGCCCCTGGTCATGCGTTCGGTTCCGACACCCCTTGGCAGCGTGAACTCGAGGACGCCTTCCCGTACGCGGAGACCCCCGACCAGCTCACGACCATCGCCGAGGTCAAGGAGGACATGGAGAAGACGGTCCCGATGGACCGCCTGATCTGCGGCGACGTCGGCTACGGCAAGACGGAGATCGCGGTCCGCGCGGCCTTCAAGGCGGTGCAGGACGGCAAGCAGGTCGCGGTCCTGGTGCCGACGACGCTGCTGGTGCAGCAGCACTTCGGGACCTTCTCCGAGCGCTACTCGCAGTTCCCGGTGAACGTCCGCGCCCTGTCCCGCTTCCAGACCGACACGGAGGCGAAGGCCGTCCTGGAGGGCCTGCGGGACGGCGCGGTGGACGTCGTCATCGGCACCCACCGGCTGTTCTCCGCCGAGACCAAGTTCAAGGACCTGGGCCTGGTCATCGTCGACGAGGAGCAGCGCTTCGGCGTCGAGCACAAGGAGCAGCTGAAGAAGCTGCGCGCCAACGTGGACGTCCTGACGATGTCCGCCACCCCCATTCCCCGTACGCTCGAGATGGCGGTGACGGGCATCCGGGAGATGTCCACGATCACCACCCCGCCGGAGGAGCGGCACCCGGTGCTGACCTTCGTCGGCCCCTACGAGGAGAAACAGATCGGCGCGGCCGTCCGCCGCGAACTGCTGCGCGAGGGCCAGGTCTTCTACATCCACAACCGGGTCGAGTCGATCGACCGGGCGGCGGCGCGGCTGCGTGAGATCGTCCCCGAGGCGCGTATCGCGACGGCGCACGGCCAGATGGGGGAGCAGGCTCTGGAGCAGGTGGTCGTCGACTTCTGGGAGAAGAGGTTCGACGTGCTGGTGTCGACCACGATCGTCGAATCCGGCATCGACATCTCCAACGCCAACACGCTGATCGTGGAGCGCGGCGACAACTTCGGTCTCTCACAGCTGCACCAGCTGCGCGGCCGGGTGGGCCGAGGCCGTGAGCGCGGCTACGCCTACTTCCTGTACCCGCCGGAGAAGCCTCTGACGGAGACCGCGCACGAGCGGCTCGCGACCATCGCCCAGCACACGGAGATGGGCGCGGGCATGTACGTGGCGATGAAGGACCTGGAGATCCGCGGCGCGGGCAATCTGCTCGGCGGCGAGCAGTCGGGTCACATCGCGGGCGTCGGCTTCGACCTGTACGTCCGTATGGTCGGCGAGGCGGTCGCGGACTACCGGGCCTCCCTGGAAGGCGGAGTCGAGGAGGAGCCGCCCCTGGAGGTCAAGATCGAGCTGCCGGTCGACGCGCACGTCCCGCACGACTACGCGCCGGGCGAGCGGCTGCGTCTGCAGGCCTACCGCGCCATCGCCTCCGCCAACACGGAGGAGGACGTCAGGGCCGTACGCGAGGAACTCACCGACCGCTACGGCAAGCTGCCCGAGCCGGTGGAGAACCTGCTGCTCGTCGCGGGCCTGCGGATGCTCGCGCGGGCGTGCGGCGTCGGCGAGGTCGTGCTCCAGGGCAACAACATCCGCTTCGCACCGGCGGAGTTGCGCGAGTCCCAGGAACTCCGCCTCAAGCGGCTCTACCCGGGCACGGTCATCAAGCCGGCCGCCCACCAGCTCCTGGTGCCCCGCCCGAAGACGGCGAAGGTCGGCGGGAAGCCGCTGGTCGGGCGGGAGTTGCTGGGGTGGACCGGGGAGTTCCTGGCGACGATTCTCGGGTCGTAGAGGTCGTAGAGGTCGTAGAGGTCGTAGAGGTCGTAGAGGTCGTAGAGGTCGTGGAGGTCGTAGAGGTCGTAGAGGTCGTACGGAGTCGTCGCGGCTGGTGGTGGAGGCCGGGCTCACGTCGACGGTGGCTGGAACAGCATTCCCGTCAGGGTGCGGAAGACCTCCTCGGGGTCCTGGCCGCCGACCGCGCCGTCCAGGTTGTGGCCGAGGAGCAGCGTGGCGAAGCCGTGGGCCAGGGACCAGGCGGCGACGTTGGCGAGGCGGGGGTCGGTGCCCGGTTCCGGCACCCGGTCGGAGACGGCCTGGCGCAGGCGGGCCGCGGTCAGGGCGCGGGCCGTGGTCAGCTCCAGGTCGTTCTCGCGCAGCAGCTCCGGCGTGAACATCACCTGGAAGTGCGCGGAGTGCTCACGCGCGAAGCGTACGTAGTGGACGCCCGCGTCCCGTAGGTCCGTGGCCTCGGTGAGCGCGGCGACCGCGCGGCGAGCCCCGAACTCGTCGAGGCCGCAGGGCTGTTGCGCCGCGCCGTCGAGGCCGCGGACACCGCGGGCCGGCCCATGGCCGCGGCCGACGCGGAGCCGGCGTGACCGGCCGCCCCGCACCTCCAGTTGTGGCATGCGGCGACGATCCTGCGCGAGCACCGGGACGACGGCCACCTCGCGGCGCTGCTCGTCGCCGGACTCGACCCCGTCGAAGCGCTCGTGTCCTTCGTGGCGATCGGCGCGGCCTCCGCCGAGCGCTTCGAGAGCCGTGGCCGGAGCCCGCAGGAGTGGAGCGCCGCCCTTGAACGCCTCGCCGTGCGTGGACTCGTGACCGAATCCGGCACCGCCACATCCGCGGGCCGCGAGCTGCGCGCCGAGGTCGAACGCCACACGGACGAACTGGCCGCCGCGCCCTGGCTCGCCCTCACCCCGGCCGACCGCACCCGACTGACCGAGCTGCTGGGTGAGTTCTGGGTCGCGGTGCCGGGTTCGGGGCTGCTGCCGTCGGAGTCCACGCTGGGGATCGGGAAGGTGTGAAGGGGAGGGTGTGGGGGTGCGTGGGGGTGTGAGCATGCGGGCGTGAGTGCGTGCGGTGCCGGGCGACGCGAGTGAAGCCGCCCGCGGGGGTGGAGCTTCGCGGACGGCCTCGGTGTCACAGGTCGATCGGTGGGTGTGTCGTGCCTCGCGCGTCTCCGCGGCTACGGCTGACCGGGGTCTACGGCTGATCGGGCCGGTCGGTCGGTTCGCGGCCCATGCCCGTCGCGCCCTCGATCTTCTGCTGGGCGTCGTCGACCTGGTCCGTGTACTTGTTGCCCGTCTTCTCGTTGATCTCCCGTTCCCCGGCGTCGGACATGTCCTTGCCCTTGGACTTCGCCTGATCCTTGAATCTGTCGAAGATGCCCATGCGGGAACTCCTTCCGGAGGTCTGTCACCACCGACGATACGCCCGGCGTGCACCTATTGCCCGTTGAAGGAGGGTATGGCCTGGGCATACCCGCCGCTACCGTGGGCACCAGGGAAACGCGCCCTGTACAGGGCGGACCCGGGGAACAAGGGGAGGGGCGTCGTGGTGCGTCTGAGGGGTGGGGCGGCGGCTGCCGCACTGGTGCTGTTCGTCGTCGGCGCGGGGGTCAGCGGCTGCAAGAAGGACACCACGGGTTCCGCCGGCCCGCAGGGCACGGCGGCCGGCGGCGGCGCCGCACTCACCGCCGTGGACTCGCTGACCGTCAAGGGGCGCGCGCCCAAGACGGGCTACAGCAGGGCGAGGTTCGGCACGGCCTGGGCCGACACGGACTCCAACAAGTGCGACACCCGCGACGACATCCTCAAGCGGGACCTGAAGAACGTGAAGTTCACCGGCGGCACCTGCAAGGTGGTCTCCGGGGCGCTCGACCCGGACCCGTACTCCGGTAAGGAAGTGACGTACAAGCGCGGCCGCAGCCTGGTGGACATAGACCACCTCGTCGCGCTCTCGGACGCCTGGCAGAAGGGCGCCAAGTACTGGGACGCGAGCAAGCGGATAGCGCTGGCCAACGATCCGCTCAACCTGCTGTCCGTCGACGCGAGCACCAACCGCAGCAAGGGCGACGGCGACACCGCGACCTGGCTCCCGCCCAACAAGGGATACCGCTGCGCGTATGTGGCCGCGCAGGTGGCCGTGAAGAAGAAGTACGGGTTGTGGGTCACCGGCGGGGAGAAGGCCGCGATGAAGAAGGTGCTCTCCGGGTGCCCCGGCCAGAAGCTTCCCTCGGGCGGCAACCCGACCCAGGCGCCGAAGCGGTTCACCGCCAACTGACGTCGTTTCATATGGCCCGGCGCAAGGGCGAGATGACGAGAATCCGTCAAGAAGGTGAGGAGTCCACAAAGGAGTTCACAAGAAGCAAAGGGGCGAGTCGAAACAAGTCGATTTGGTTCAGCAAGATCCGGTCAAGGTAAGGCCAAAAACGTTCCTCGTGCCTGTTCGCGACATGTTCACAACAGTCAAGATCAGCGGGTTTTCTGTGCGTCTCCTGCGCGTTTCCCCTGCCTGATCTCTTTTGACTGTTGGAGTCGAAGCCGTGCGCATTCGGCCTGCCCGCCGTTCCCGCCAGCCCCGCCGTCCCGTCAGCCGTATGCGCCGCATCCGGCGGCAGGTGGCCATGGTCGCCCTGACGGCGCTCGCACTGATGCTGACGACCCAGCAGGCGGTGGCCGACGGGCGTGAGTTGGGCCAGGTGTCCCTCTCGATGCCGAGCCTGTCCTCCGTGGCGGCCTGGTTCCAGGACCCGCACTGGGGCCGGACCCCGCACCAGAAGTCGGGCACCGCGGCCGGACACGCCCACCACGTCTCCGCGAAGACGACCGACGCCAAGCGCGGTGTGGGCAGGGCGCCGGGCAAGGGGAAGGGCGAACTCGCCGCCTACCAGCCGCACAAGCCCGCCGTTCAGCAGGGCAAGAGCCGCAGCGGCGGCACCTACAACCCCAAGACCAGCAAGCGCAACGCGGCCAAGTCCTCGCGCACCGACACCGTCTACGACAACGCCGACGGCAGCACCACCCGCCGAATATCCCCGACGCCCGTCAACTATCAGGTGGGGAAGGGGAGATGGGCGCCGATCGATGTGGACGTGAGAGCCGGTCCTGACGGCCGCTGGCACGAGAAGGCCAACTCCGTCGGCGTCGACTTCGGCGCCGAGGCCAGTGACTCCGGCCTCGTCTCCTTCGCCGCCGACAGCGCGCACTCCCTTTCCTACGGACTGAAGGGCGCGGCCTCCGTCAAGGGCACGGCGGACGGTTCGCGCGTCACGTACGAGAACGTCCTGACGGACACCGATCTCCAGGTCGCCCCCACCGCGACCGGGGTCAAGGACGCGGTCGTCCTGCGTTCCGCGGACGCCGGAAACAGCTGGACCTTCCCGCTGGACCTCAAGGGCCTCACGCCCGTGCAGACCAGGAGCGGGTCGATCGACCTGCGTGATTCCGCCGGCAGGACCGTCGAGCGTGTCCCCGCGTCGTACGCCTACGACTCGAAGGTGAACCCGCGCTCCGGGGACCCGGCCACCACCCACGACGTCACCACCGAGCTCGTCCACGACAAGGACGGCTACGCGCTGAAGGTGACCCTCGACGACAGCTGGCTGCACGATGCGCGCCGCGTCTTCCCGGTCACCGTCGACCCGCAGGTCACGGACGGCTGGACCACCACCTACGCCGAGTCCGGTGCCGCGGGTGACCACTCCTACGAGCAGACCGTCAAGGTCGGCTCCTACGACTCCGGCACCCACTCCGCGGCCGGCTACGTCAACCACTGGGACACCGCCTGGGACGGCAGCGGCGTCACCGTCTCCTCCGCGACCCTGCACCTCTTCGACACCTGGGCCTCCACCTGCACCGCCGAGCGTTTCGACGTCGCGCTGGTGACGAAGGCCTGGACCCCGGAGGGCGTCACCAGCTACCCGGGGCCGACGTACGGCTCCTCGATCGGCAACGCGACGCCGAGCGTGCCCAACGCCTGCGCCAACACCGGCGCCGACCGCACCGTCGGCGACAACGTGACCGTCTCCCTGTCCACGTCCGCCATCCAGGGCTGGATGAACGGCACCACCGCCGACTACGGCCTCGCGATCTACGCGTCGACCGCCGACACCCTGCACTGGAAGCAGTTCGGCTCCTTCAACGACCCCGGGCTCGGCCCGTACATCGTGGTCACCTACACGGGCAACACGGCGCCGCAGCTGTACGAGCAGTTCCCCGCCGACAACGCGGTCGTGGGCACCACCACCCCCGAGCTGACCGCCTGGGCGGGCGGCGCCAACTCCAGCGGCAGCGCCGGCCAGTACGTCTTCAAGGTCTACGACGCGAACAACACCAAGGTCGCGGACTCGGGCCTGGTCTCCACCGGCGACTGGACGGTCCCGGCGGGCAAGCTGGCCTGGGGCAAGCAGTACACGTGGACCGTTCAGGCGTACGACTCGACCACCGCTCTGTACTCGACCGCGGACCCGTACGCGCTCTCGGTCCAAGTGCCGCAACCCGTGATCACCTCGGGTCTGTCGCAGAACAGCAGTGACCACGGCTTCGACGCGTCGATCGGCAACTACACGACCTCCGACACCGACGCCTCGATCTCCACCGTCGGCCCCTCGCTGGACGTGGAGCGCGACTACAACTCCCGTGACCCGCGCTGGACCGGTGCGTTCGGCTCCGGCTGGTCGAGCATCTTCGACTCCCGGGCGACCGAGCAGTACACGGCGTCGGGTGCGGTCGCCAGTGTCAACGTCACCTATCCCGACGGGTCCCAGGTCGGCTACGGCAAGAACAGCGACGGCACCTTCACGCCCGGCAACGGCCGGTTCGCCACGTTCAAGACGGTCACCGGCGGCTACACGCTCACCGACAAGGACGACACGGTCTACACGTTCACCCAGTCCCTGGGTTCGGGCGCGTACGGTCTGCTCTCCGTGACGGACGCCAACGGGCGGTCCATCACCTTCACCTGGACCAGCGGCCACATCACGAAGATGACGTCCGCGGTCTCCAGCCGTTCCCTCAACCTGACCTGGTTCACGCCGTCCGGCGCGTCGGCCGCGCACGTCCAGACCGTCGTCACCGACCCGGTCACCGCGGGCGACTCGTCCACGGCGCAGACCTGGACGTACGGCTACACCGGCGACCAGCTCACCAAGGTGTGCTCGCCGCTGTCGACGACCAAGTGCACGACGTACGGCTACACGAGCGGCTCGCAGTACCAGAACGCCTCGCTCGACCTCGACCCGCACGCCATGTGGCCACTGTCGGAGGCCTCGGGCGCGACGACCGCCAAGGACGCCGTCCTCGCAGGCGAGGGCACCGACAACGCGGCCTACGAGAACGTGACGACGGGCCAGAGCGGTGGCCCGCTCACCGGCTCGTCCACCACCGTCGCCGCCTTCAACGGCACCTCCTCCGACGTCTCGCTGCCCAAGAACACCGGCAACGACACCGACTCCGGCGCGCTCTCGCTCTGGTTCAAGACCTCCGCGGGCCCCGGCGTCCTCTACTCCTACGCCTCCCAGCCCATCGGCTCCGGACAGGCCGCCGGCTTCTACACCCCCTCGATCTACGTCGGCACCGACGGCAAGCTGAACGCCGAGTTCTGGTACAGCGGTGGCATCAACCCGATCGTGACGACCGCGTCGGTCGCCGACGGCAGGTGGCACCACGTGGTGCTGTCGGCCGCGGGCAACTCGCAGACGCTGTACGTCGACAACGCGAAGATCGGCTCGCGCACCGGCACCGTCTCCATCCAGAGCGCGGTCGCCTTCGGCAAGAACCAGTCCTTCAACTACCTCGGCACCGGCTTCCTCGGCGGCAACTGGCCCGACGAGCCGCACCAGAGCTCCAGCGAGAAGACCGGCTACGCCACCTACTTCAACGGCGCGGTCGCGGACGCCGCCTGGTACGGCCGCCCGCTGGTCGCCGCCGACGTCAACGCCCTCTACCAGTACGGCACCCACGCGGCGAGCCTGCTGACCTCCATCACCCGGCCGTCCGGCAAGACGTACGCGGCGATGCAGTACGACCCGGGCACGACCACCCTCACCCAGCTCACCGACGAGAACGGCGGCGTGTGGAAGCTCGCCGCCCCCACCGTCGCGGGCTCCAGCCAGACCTACCGGGGCGCGGTCCTCGGCGGAGCGCCCGCCGGCTACTTCCGCCTCGGCGAGGCGGCCGGCGCGACCGCCGCGGTCGACGAGGTGCGCGGCGGCAACGGCACGTACAACGCGGTGACGCTCGGCGCCACCGGTCCGTTCACCGACCAGAAGGCCGCGACCTTCGACGGCAGCACCTCGTCCATGGCGCTGCCTAGCGGCATCCTGCCCGGCGTGGGCGCCGAGTCGGTCAGCATGTGGTTCAAGACCTCCACGGCCAACGGCGTGCTGCTCGGCGCGTCCAAGGACCCGCTGAGCGGGGGCACCACCACCGGCAACTACACGCCCGTCCTCTACGTCGGCAGCAGCGGAAAGCTGTACGGCGAGTTCTACTTCTCCGGCGGATCCACCAAACCCGTCGGCTCCGCCGCCGCGGTGACCGACGGCAAGTGGCACCACGTGGTGCTGTCGACGGCGCCCGACAGCCAGGCGCTGTACCTCGACGACGCGCTGGTGGCCTCACAGACCGGCACGGCCGCGATGAGCGTCCAGACCAACCAGTACGTCGGCGGGGGCTTCATCGGCGGCAACTGGCCCGACGAGTCGCACACCAGCACCACCAGCAACACCGGTTACGCCACCTACTTCAAGGGCTCGATCGCCGAGGTCGCCGTCTACCGCTCCCAGCTGGCCGCGGCGGACGTCGCCCAGCAGTGGGAGGCGGCGAAGAACTCCACCGGTCTCCTGCCGGTCGAGACGGTCAAGGTGACCTCCCCGGCGAACGCCACGCTCACCTACACCTACGACGTCGACAACGGCAACCGGGCGCTGACCGAGACCGACGGCCTCGGCAACAAGACGAGCTTCGGCTACGACTCCGCCGGTTTCGAGCACACCGTCGCCGACCCCAACGGCTCGATGACCGTCACCGGTCACGACGTACGCGGCAACATCGTCTCCTCGACCGCCTGCCAGGACGAGTCCGCGAACAAGTGCTCGACCGAGTACTACACGTACTACCCGGACGACACCACGGCCCAGCTCACCACCACCGACCCGCGCAACGACCAGCTGCTGACCGAGCGCGACGGCCGCTCCGTGTCGGCGACCGACAACACCTACCTGACCTCGTACGCATACGACGCGCAGGGCAACCAGACCGGTATCACCGGCCCGGCCGTCCCCGGATTCCCCAAGGGCCGCACCACCACGACCGTCTACAGCGACGGCACCAGCACCTACCCGTCCGCCGACGGCGGAGTGGTGCCCAAGGGCCTGCCGGTGAAGACGATCAGCCCCGGCGGCGCGGTCAACCAGGTGGCGTACTTCAAGAACGGCGACGTCGCCTCGACCACCGACGCCATCGGCCTGGTGACGACGTACACCTACGACGGCCTCGGCCAGGTCCTCAGCCAGAAGGTCGTCTCGGACACCTACCCGAACGGCCTGACCACCTCGTACACGTACGACCTGAACGGCCAGGTCACCGAGGAGCACGACCCGCAGCTCACCGACCGCGTCACCGGCGCCACCCACGCCGCCGTCTCCTCGACCGTCTACGACGAGGACGGCAACGTCACCTCGCAGACCGTCGCCGACGCGAGCGGCGGCGACACCGCGCGCACCGAGACGCAGACCTACGACGCCTACGACCACCTGCTGACCGAGTCGGACGCCAACGCCGTCGCGGGTGCGAGCAACGGCAACACGACCACGTACACCTACGACAACCAGGGCAACAAGACCAAGGAAGTCACCTCGGCGGGCAACGAGACCCGCTACACGTACGACGACAACGGCAACCTGCTCACGCAGGCCCTGATGTACACCGGTGACCCGGTCAACCCGGGGACCGCGACCCTGCTCACCGAGTCCTCGCGCGCCTACGACCCGGCCGGCCGCCTCCAGTCGGTGACCGACGCGATGGGCAACACCACCTCGTACACGTACCTGGACGACGGTCTGACCGCCTCGGTGAAGCGGACCAGCGCCGACGGCACGAAGAGCTACGTCCTGGAGTCGGACACCTACGACGCCGCCGGGAACCTGCTCACCTCGGCCTCCGACAACGGTGAGACCGTCACCGACTACAAGGTCGACGCGGCCTCCCGCACCACCTCCACCACGGTCGACCCGACCGGCGTGGACCGCGTCTCCACGGTCTCGTTCACCCCGGACGACCAGGTCGCGAGCGAGAACGACCACGACGCCACGGGCTACGACCGCACCACCACCAGCACGTACGACGCCATGGGCAACGTGCTCAGCGAGACGCTGTACGGGGACGCCTCCGGGCACCCGGCCGGCTGGTGGAAGCTCGACCAGGACTCCGGCACCAACATCACCGACTCCTCCGGCACCGGCAACACGGCCACCGCCGGATCGGGCGTGACCTGGTCGGACGGCGCGGCGAAGTTCGCGGGCACCACCACCGGCACCGGCAACCTCATCGACACCACCGGCCCGGTCCTGGACACCACCGCGTCCTACACGGTGTCCGCCTGGGTCAACCTCGGCGACACCTCCACCTACCGCACCTTCGTCGCGCAGGGCGGAACCAACCGGGCCTCCTTCTATCTGCAGTACTCGAAGGCCGACAACGCGTACCGCTTCCACGCGGCCAACGCCGACGTGGCCTCCCCGACCGCGTTCTACGACGCCACCGCCACCGCGGCACCGACGCTGAACACCTGGACGCACCTGGTCGGCGTCTTCGACTCGACGACCGGCTCCATGAAGCTGTACGTCAACGGCGCCCAGGCAGGCTCGGGCACGAACACCGCGCCCTGGACGGGCACCGGACCGCTCTCCATCGGCGGCACCGAGAAGGCGGACGGCACGACGAGCGACGTCGTCGCCGGTTCGGTCGGTGACGTGCAGGTCTACCAGCGGGCCCTGTCCGCCGCCGACGTCACCTCCCTCTACGGCAAGGGCCGCACCGGCGGCACGGTCGGCTCCTCCACCGAGCAGACCACCAAGTACGCCTACGACAAGCGGGGCCTGCCGACGTCCACGACGGACGCCGAGCAGAACACCACGACGTACGCCTACGACGAGGCCGGCAACCTCGCGGTGTCCACCGCGCCGGCAGTCCAGTCGGAGCCCGACGGCACCACGGCGGCGACCGTCCACCCCGTCACCACCAGCGGCTTCAACACCTTCGGCGAGGGCGTCGAGGAGGAGGACCCGAACGGCCTGGTGACGACCACGGCGTACGACGCCAACGGCAACAAGGTCTCCGAGGCACTCCCCTCGTACACCCCCGCGGGCGCCTCGGCGCCCAACGCGGGCACCACGGTCTGGAAGTACGACAGCGAGGGCAACCGGACCGACGAGATCAGCCCGAGCGGCAGGACCACCTCGTACCTCTACGACCAGATGGGCAACCTCGCCCAGATCACGGCGCCCGACGGCACCAAGACGCACGCGGTGTACGACACCGACGGCGAGCAGCTGTCGGCGACGGACGCGGCGGGCGCGCAGACCCAGGCGACGTTCGACTTCATGGGCCGCCAGCTCACCTCGACGACGATGGAGCGCTACCCGTCGACGAGGACGCTGACGACGACGAACTCGTACGCGGTCACGGCCGGCAACCCGTACGGCGCCCACACCGCGTCGACGACCACGCCGGGCGGTGTCACGAACACCTACGCCTACAACCGGGCCGGTGACATCACCTCGGTCACGGACGGCGCGGGCAACACGACCCGCTACGGCTACGACTTCGAGGGCAACACGACGAAGACGACGCTGGCGGACGGCACCTGGACCGAGACGGACTACAACGCCTCGGACGACCCGACGGCGACGCGCGAGTACGACGCGAGCGGCACCAAGCTGTCGGAGACCTCGCAGCAGTACGACGGTGTGGGAAACATGGTCGCGTCCACGGACGCCAACCAGCACACCACGCGCTGGACGTACGACGCGTCGGGCGCGATCACGCAGCAGGTCGAGCCGGTGGACGCTTCGACGTCGATCACCACGACCTTCGGCTACGACGCGGCGGGCAACCGCACGCGCTTCACCGACGGCCGCGGCAACTCCTGGCGCTACACGTACACGCCGTGGGGCCAGCAGGAGAAGGTGATCGAGCCGACGACCGACAAGTACACCTCGGCCGCCGACTCGACGACGACCTTCGCCTACGACGCGGACGGCCAGCTGACGACGGCCGCTCTTCCGGGTGGCGTCACGACCTCGATGACGTACGACGTCAACGGTCAGCTGAAGACGATGTCCGGTTCCGGTGCGGACGCGGCGACGGCCCAGCGCAGCTTCAACTACGACGCCGACGGCAGGGTCCTCTCGGCGGACACGGCCGAGGCCGGCATCACGGGCGCGGACGATCACCAGTCGTCCACGCACGACGCGTTCACGTACGACGACCGGGGCGATGTGCTCAGTGCCTCGGGCTCGGCGGGCTCCTCCAGCTTCACCTACAACGACGACGCGTCGATGCTGACGCGGGCGGACGCGGCGGGTTCGACGTCGTACGGCTACGACACGGCGGGCCGCCTGTCGTCCCTGAACGACGCGGCAACGGGCACCCAACTGACGTACACATACGGTCAGTTGAACGAGGTCAAGTCGGTCAAGTACGGCTCGACGGGCCAGACCCGTACGTTCGGCTACAACAGCTCGCACGAGCTGACGAGCGATGTCCTGGTCCAGGGCGTGTCGACGCTGGCGAGCTTCTCGTACGGCTACGACAACAACGGCAACCTGACGTCGAAGGCGACGACGGGTGTGTCCGGCGCCTCGTCGAACACGTACACGTACGACTGGTCGGACCGTCTGACGTCGTGGAACAACGGTTCGACGACGAAGCAGTACGCGTACGACGCCTCGGGCAACCGCATCCGCAACGGCTCGGACGTCTACACCTACGACGCCCGTGACGAGCTGACCTCGGACGGCACCCATTCCTACGACTACTCCGCGCGCGGCACGATGACGCAGGAGTCGCAGACGTCGGGTTCGGTGGCGTACAAGACGGACGCGTTCGGCGACCAGATCACGGCGGGCACGCAGTCGTACACGCTGGACGCGCTGGGCCGGAACATCACCGACACGGACACGACGGACCAGACCACGCGCACGTTCGCCTACTCGGGTGCGGACAACACGATCGCGTCGGACGGCGACAGCACGTACACGTACGACCCGGCGGGTGGCGTGATCGGTGTCAAGCCGTCGGGCGGCAGTGGGGCGCTGGCCCTGACGGACCTGCACAGCGACGTGGTGGGCACGTTCACCTCGGGCGCGACATCGCTGGCGGGTTCGGTGTCGTACGACCCGCTGGGCAAGGTGGTCTCACCGACGAACACGGTGATGGGCCATCTGGGCTTCCAGTCGGGCTGGACGGAGCCGGGCACGGGTGATGTGGGCACGGCGTCGCGCTGGTACAGCCCGGACACGGGCCAGTTCCTGAACAAGGACAGCATCTCGCTGAACGCGGTGCCGAACTCGGTGGCGGCGAACCCCTTCGCCTACGTCGACGACAACCCGATGGCGGGTACGGACGAGTCGGGCAACTGTTCCTGGTACGACGTGGTGTGCGGGGCGAAGAAGGTCGCCCATCACGTCAAGCACGCGGTCTCGCACGTGGCGCAGAAGGTGTACCACGCGGTGAAGCACGCGGCGCGGAAGATCGTCCATGCGGTCAAGCACGCGGCCCGCAAGATCGTGCATCACGTGCGGGACGTGTACCACGCGACGGTGCGGGTGGTGCGGCGCGTGTACCACTACGCGGCACGGCACGTCAGACGGATCTATCACGCGGCAGTCCATGCGGTGCATACGGCGTATCACAAGGCCTCACGTGTGGTGCATCGCGTGGTCCACGCGGTGAAGAGGGCGGCGCACAAGGTCGCGAGCCACATAAAGAAGGCAGCCAAGGCGGTCGCCCATGTCGCGCGGACCGCGTACCACGCGACGGTCAAGGCGGCGAAGGCGACGGCGACGTACGTCAAGCACCACGCGGCTGCGATCACGTCGTTCGTGGTGTCGACGGCGGTGTTCGCGGGCTGTGAGGCGTTCACGGCCGGCCTGGGCACGATCGGGTGTGCCGCTGCCGCGGGTGCGGCGGGTTCGCTGGTGGAGCAGGGCTTCAAGTGCGCCGAGAACGGTGGCGGGGACTGCAGCGCGGGAGCGTTCGGCGAGTCCGCACTCGAGGGCGCGGTCTCCGGCGCGGTCGGCGGTGCGCTCGGCAGCCTCGGCGGCAAGCTCCTGGCGAAGGTGGCGCCCAAGGCGATGAAGGTCGTGGGCGGGCTGTTCGGGAAGGGGGCGACCGAGGCCGGGGATTCGGCGGCGGCGGACGCCACGGACGAGGCGGCTTCGGCGGCGGAGTCGGAGGGGGCGGGGACCAAGAGTCAGTCGGAGTCGGGCGGGAGTTGCAAGATCCCGGGGGCGAAGGCACCGACGCACAGTTTCACGGGTTCGACCCGGGTGCTGATGGCCGATGGTTCGACGAAGGCGATCGACCAGGTGCGGGTCGGTGACACGATCGCGAACTCGGTGCCGGGAGTGGCCGGTGTGCAGGCGCACAAGGTCACCGCGGTGATCGTCACGCACACGGACCACGACTTCGTCGACGTCGGCATCAAGAAGGCGACCGAATCGGCGGCTGTGCGGACCGAGAAGGGCGGGGCGAAGTCCCTGGCCCGGAAGGTGGTGCGCAAGGCGGCGTTCGGGCTGGCGGCCTCGGCGGCGGTGCTGGGCGCGCTGGCGGCGAGCCACGGGTACGGGCAGGAGCCGGCGACGGCTCCGGTGGCGGCGGTCAGCACGACGTCCGCGCAGGACACCAAGGCCGTGGCCGGTGCGGAAGACGTCCAGGGCGCGCACCTGACGACGACGTTCCACCACCCGTTCTACGACGTGACCCAGTCGGCCTTCGTCGAGGCCAGGGACCTTCACGCCGGAGACGTCCTCCAGACCCCGACCGGCACCGCCGAGGTCGGCGGCGTCCGTCTGTACCACGCGAACACCACGACGTACGACCTCACCATCGGCACCCTGCACACGTACTACGTGGAGGCTGGGGCGACGCCCGTCCTCGTCCATAACATCGATGAGGAATGTCCAACCGGAGCAGTTAACGAGCTGTACGGACATGAAGGCATGAGCAAGGGTGCCTTCGAGTTCCGGATGAAGATCAAGAATTTCAGCGCTGGAAGGAACGTGGCCGTTGCCAAGATGGAGGACGGACAGTTCGTAGGGGCGATCAGTAAGGGCGCCGAAGATCACGCAGAAGTCGGATTGCCTGACGCGATCTCCAAGGCTGGATACGGGCAAGGAGATGTTGCGGGTATCTATTCGGAACGCGCTCCCTGCGGGGACTGGAGCGCCAACTGCGACGCCTTCGTGAAGTCTGAATTCCCAGGTGTCCCGGTGAGCCATTCAGTGGCCTGGACCGAGGATGCACAGGTCCGAAAGGACAGTAATGCCATCCTGAAGGACCTCATCACGGGTGCGATGCGCCGCCGCGGTATCATCTGAGGAGTTTGCATCACACTTACCGACACGGGACGCCGGCCTTCGGCGTCCCGTGTGGTCTGTCCGAGGAGTTTCTGGCAGTGACGCAATTTCCCGTTGATCGTGTATTCGGCAGCCACTGTGTCGAGGGCTGGGATCTTCCCGCGGACGCGAAGGAAGCTCTGCGGACTGTTGGCCTACCAAGAATGGTTGGCTCTTGGAAAGCTGCCTGGATTCAGGAGGGCCAGGCCCCGGTTCTCCGTTTCGAGGGAGTTGACCCTCTGTACGAGATCGTTCGTAAGGTGTCCCTATGGAATCGAGGGACGGCGTATTGTTGCTTTGGTGTGGAGGCTCATACCGGGAGAGTCTTCCGGGCGCATCCCAAGTTGCCGTCCAAGCAAGTCGACTCGGAAACTGCCTTCGGCGTGCCGCGACTGGTCAATACGTCCGTGCCTGCCTTCTTGAGGGCTCTCGATCTAGAAGCCGATCAGTACAGTGAACTGTTCGGGGCGCCCTCTGCGGAGGGTCTGGCAGGGATGCCTGAATCTGCCGAGCCCGACGATGAGTTCCTCTGGTCGGTGAGCGAAAGGTACCTTTGGCAGGTACGAGCCGTTGACCCTGTGGCTTTCGGCGATCCTGAAGGCTACTGGAGGAACCTTTACTGCGAGACTTGGGAGCAAGTGGGGTGTCCTCCGTTCCGATTTGGCTCCAACCCTTTCGATGACTGAATTTGCCTATTCGTGCTTCAGATCCAGCGTCGATGCTCTAGCCAGGACTTCGCCACTTTTGTGGGGAGAGTGCAGTGGTTGGCAGCTTGAGCTGCCCAGACCTGCACGTCTCGCCTGCGCCCCAGCCGCTTCCCGGTTTGCCTTGCGCCTCCACGGCGAGCAGGTAGCTTCCGCTGTCCGTCGTGTCGACGCGCATCAGGGTGTCCACACGGCGCGCCATGGGTTTGATCTCGGTGAGATCGGTGTCCAGGAGCTGGATCGTGGTGGGTTCGGGTAAGGCGATGCCCGCTTTCGGGAGGGCCCGGGCGAACAGCCCCGGGTCCTCCCTGAAGATCTGGTGCATCGCCTCATGCGCTGAGCTGACCATGTGACGGAATGTAGTGACGTGGAGGCGTTCCGTCGGGTGGCTCGGGATCGGTTCAGCCGTTCGAGTGACTATGCCTCGGGTCTATGCATGAGGCCGACGTCGGTGAGGCGCGTCAGCGCGTGACCGGCAGCGCCGCTGCGAACCGGTGCCCGTCGGCGCGGGTCTGGACCGGGAAGTCGACCTTGAGGGCGCCCTGCTGGCCCTCGACGGTCAGGTGGGTCACCACCTTGAGGCCGAGGAAGGTCTTCTTGGGTGCGCTCGCGGTGACGTACGGGCGCGGGAGGTTCATCAGCAACTTGCCCGGCTTGCCGCCCCGGTTGCCGTCGAAGAACAGGATCCGCTGGTTCGTCAGGACGAGGTACATCGGGCGCGGGGTGACCGTCGCCATCACCGTTCCCGCGCTGAGTACGCCGACCACCGCCGCGGTGAGGGCCTGCTTGCGCACCGAGACCGTCCCGATCCCGGCCACGCTCGTGAGTTCGACCTGCTCGCCCTGGAGCAGCAAGGGGGCTGAGATCTCCAGCAGTTGTCTGGCGCGACGGGCGTTGAGTGCCACGGGTGGGTCTCCTGGTGACGGTGACGTGAAAGTGACAGTGAATGTGACAGCGACGGTGAGGTGACCGTGGCGGCGACAGCGGGGTGGCGGTGTCGGTGACAGCGGTCGCATGGATTGTTCCAAGCCGGCGGCAAGGCGATAGGTCACCTCCCACAAGGCGAACTCAAGTTCGAGTCATGACCCGGTCAAGACCGGTCATCGTAAGGTCAAGTGGACACCCGTATGCACTTTTTGGCCATTCTGTTCCCACAACCTCCCCGCACCTGACCAAAAACCGTCTCCAACCATCCACTTACCATCCGCTCCATGTCGACCGACGCATCCCTCCCACCCCCCGACTTCGAGCTCGCCTCCGCCTTCCCGGAGGCCGGCTGGTTGCGGCAGGCCACCGCCGCGCGGGACTGGGCGGGGATCAGGCAGTACGCCGACGGGCTGCCGCAGGGCACCGACCGGGCGTTCCTCGTCCGGGTCGTCGCCGAGGTGCCCGGCGTCGAGCACTTCCTGCGGGAAGTCGTCGCCGCCGCCCCCGACGACGTACTGGCCCTCGCGACGCTCGGGACCCGCGAGATCGAGATCGGCTGGGAGATCCGGAGCAGCGCGCGCGCCGAGCACGTCAGCCGGGAACAGTTCCGGCAGCTGCACGAGCATCTGCGGCAGGCCGAGCGGCTGCTCATCCGGGCCACCGCCCTCGACCCGTCCCACGACGCGGCCTGGGCCGCGCGCCTGACCACGGCCATGGGACTGCAGCTCGGGCAGAACGAGGCGCGGCGGAGGTACGACCGACTGGCCGCGTACCACCCGCACCACTTGACCGGGCAGGCCCGGCTGCTCCAGCAGCTGTGTCCCAAGTGGAGCGGGAGCTGGGAGGCGGCACACGGGTTCGCCCGCGAGTGCCTGCTCAACTCGCCCGAAGGGTCGCTCAACGGTGGTCTGGTGGCGGAGGCGCACCTGGAGCGCTGGCTCGATCTGCCCTCCGCGGGGAGTGAGCGGACCGACTATCTGCGCCAGGCCCACGTCCACGCCGAACTCGTCGAGGCCGCCGAACGCTCCGTCCTGCACCCGTACTACCGACCCGCGTACGGCTGGGTCACCATCCAGGGCGTCTTCGCCGCGCTCTTCTCGCTGAGCGGCGACACCGCACGCGCCGCCGCGCACTTCCGCGCCCTGGGCAACCTGGCCTCCGAGTACCCGTGGAGTTACCTCGGCAAGCCCGCGGACGCGTACGTCAAACACCGTTCCGCCGCCCTCGGAAGAGGCTGAGCGGATGCCGAACAGGACAGGCAGAGGCAGACGATGAGCCAGGGCATCCATCACACCGAGGTCGACGGCATACCCACCCTCTTCGCGTACGCCACCGGGCCCATGCGCGCCGGACTGGTCTTCCGTGTCGGCGTCGCCGACGAGACGCTCGCCGGGGCCGGGATCACCCACCTGGTCGAGCACCTGGCCCTGCACCGTCAGGGCCTGGCCGACTACCACTTCAACGGCGCCACCAAGGCCGCGTTCACCCACTTCCATGTGGAGGGCGCCGAGCACGAGATCGTCGCCTACCTCGACGGTGTGTGCACCTCCCTCCTCGATCTGCCCATGGAGCGGCTGGAGACCGAGAAGGAGATCCTGCGCACCGAGGAGGCGCGCCGGGAGCCCGGACAACTGCCGTTGTGGCGGTACGGGGCCCAGGGGTACGGGCTGGTCAGCTACCCGGAGTGGGGCGTACGGGGGCTGCGGCCGGACGACGTACGGGAATGGGCCGGGACCTGGTTCACCCGGGACAACGCGGTGCTGTGGATCGCGGGGGAGCGGCTGCCGGCCGGGCTCTCGCTCAAGCTGGCCGGCGGTCAGCGGCGCCCGATGCCCGCCGTCACCTCCGCCCTCCCCACCGCCCCCGCCTACTTCTCCGACGGCAAGGGCGGCGTCCTGCTCGACGCCGTCGTCACCGACACCACCGCCGCCCGGCTCTACACCGGTGTCCTGGAACGCGAGCTCTCCCGCTCCCTGCGGCAGGAGGGCGGCTACTCCTACACGGCGGCCGGCGACTACACCTCCCGCCGGGACGGTTTCGCGACCGTCACCGCCTTCGCGGACGCCCTGCCCGCCAAGCAGGACGCGGTCCTCGGCGGATTCGTCGACGTGCTCGCGGGCCTCCAGGTCGGCCGGATCGCGCAGGCCGACCTGGAGGCCGTACGGGGGCGCAGCGACGCCAGACTGACCGCGCCCGACGCGGCCGTACGGCGGCTGCCGGGCGCGGCGGAGGAACTGCTCGCCCACCGTCCGCCGCGCGGGCTCGACGAACTGCGCGCCGAGCTGTGGGCGACGACGCCGCAGCATGTGCACGCGGTGGCCCTGGAGGCAGCCGGGACGGCGTTGCTGCAGGCTCCCTCGGGGCACAGGGCCGACTGGGCCGGGTACACGGCGGCCCCGACCACTTCGTCGTACACCGTCCAGGGCACGCGCTTCGAGGCCGTGCGCAAGGACGGTACGGCCCTGGTCGTCGGGGGCGAGGGGGTCAGTCTGACGGCGGGGAAGGAGCAGGCCACCGTGGCCTTCCGCGCGTGCGCCGCCCTGCTCAGCTGGGCCGACGGCGGGCGCCGGCTCATCGGCACCGACGGGCTGTCCGTGGAGGTGGAGCCGGGGGAGTACGGGATCGACGCGCACACCATGGCGACCATCGACGCTGCGGTGCATCCGCGCGCGGTGGTGCACCTGCCGCCCCGGCAACGGCAACAGCAGCACCGGCAGCCGGAGGGTGCCGCTTCGGCGGGGCAGGCCGGAGGATCCGGTGCGGCTCAGCAGGTTCAGCAGAAGGCGTCGGCGCGGCGTACCGGCGGGCAGACGGCGATGCTCGTCATCTTCGGGCTCCTCGCGGGGCTCTGGTCCCTCCTGGCCCTCTCGTACACCGTCTTCGGCGCCTCGGACCCGGAGACGAGCACCGGGGAATGGGCCGGCCTCACCGTCTTCCTCTGGGCCGTCGGGGCGCTTCTGGCCTGGCCGGCCGTCAGGGTTCTGCGCGGCACCCGGCGGGGGTGAACCGCCGGGTGGCTTGAGCGTGGTCGAGGGTGTCCGGGTGACCTCAGCGCAGATACGGGTTGCCCGGCGCCGGGCCCGGCATGGTTCCGGGGATCCGACCCGCGTTCGCCGTGGGGTTCTTCGGTGTGCGTTTGTCGAACAGCGCGAACAGCAGCAGCCAGACCGCCATCGCCAGAGTGACGACGGCGACCGCGCCGAGGACGGGATCACCCGCGTCCGACTGAACGGTCGCCCACGGCAGCGTCACCAGCTCGTACAGCAGGAACGCGGCGAAGGCGCCCCAGTCCGAGCGCCTTCCGCGGCGGATCGCGACATACAGGAACGGCACCCACACCAGCAGACCGAGCGACGCGACCACCAGAACCGACCACGCGATCCGCTGGGCCCAGCTGGCTTCCAGGCGCTTGTCCACGCTCATGCCCATGTCCATGCCCATGCCATCACCCCCCTGAGCACCCACGAGCGCCCTACGAGCCCCCCCGAGAGGTTTCTCGGGTCCCGAGAAACCTCTCGGGGGGCGTCATGCTCCCATCCAGCGGGTCACACGCGCTGGTGTTCGCCCTTCAGGGACGTCACGATCTGCGTCGCCAGCTTCTTGGCCGTGGCGGCGCCGTTGTCGTGCCCGTCCGTGGACATGACGCTGACGACGTCGGTGCCCGCGCGCACGGCGATCAGGGTCGTGCCGTTCTGCCAGGCGCTGTTGGTCAGGGTGATGGTGTACGCGGCGTCGCCCAGGCCGGGCGTGGTGACGCCGGTGACCTTCACTTTGGTGTGCGTGTCGGAGTCGGTGAAGGTCGCGCACGCGGTGGCGGTCTTCTCCAGGTCCGTCAGCACGGTCTTCGAGGTCGTGCCGCGGTAGGTGTCGACCTCCTGGGCGATGTCCTCGGAAGTGTTCTTGCTGACGTAGTCGTTCTGGGCGAAGGACACCCCCGAGTCGCCGGTGATGGATATCCAGCTGGTGCCGCCCAGCAGGGAGCAGTCCGGCTTCGGCGCGGGGGAGGAGCTCGGCGGGGCGTACGTGGTGCCGGAGTCCCGCGCGCCGCTCGGGTCGACCGCGAAACCGGCGGCGAAGAAGGACGCGGGTGCCAGCGCCTTCTTGAGCTGCGCGCCCGTCAGCAGACCGGCGTTGGGGTCCTTGGCCGGCTTCGTCTTGGCGGACGAGGGCTGGACGGTGGTTCCGGAGGAGCAGGCCGCCAGGGCCAGCGGGAGCACGGCTGCGGCGAGCAGCGCCTTGGCCGCGCGGGAGGGGTGACGCATCGGGATGTCTGAGTCCTTCTTCGAGAAGTGGTGCTGTTGAGCCGAGCGGACTCTATGGGTGCACAGGCCGTACACAGGCATCGGGGTGCCAAAGGTAGGTAAAAGAGGGGGTCGATCGGTCCGGGGTTCCATGGACTCCCCATGTTTTGCCGTGGCTTGAGGGATTCTTGTGGCGATTGAGGTGCAGGGTTTCCTGATCAAGGGGGTGGGGTCGGTTACGGTGCGATCCGCTCCGCGCGCCGGGGGCCGGTCACCCTCTCTCGTCGGTGAGCCGGAATGGGCGCCGACGGGGCTCAACTGTCTTGAAGTGTCTTGAACTGTCTTGTTTCGATCTATGTGTCCGCACGTTCCGGGCGTCCCGCGCGCCGTGACGTGCGCGCGTCTTGAATGGGGTGGGGATGTCCAGCCATCGGATGTCTAAGAAGGGCCGCTACATCGCTTGGGCGACGGCAGGCGCGGCCGTGGTCGCCGGAGCCGGGATCGCGGCGCAGACGTCGATGGCGGCGACCACCTGGCCCGCCCAGCGGACGTTCACGGGCCGCGCCTTCGACACCTGCGCCGCACCCTCGCTGACGGCGATGAAGGCCTGGCACACCGGCTTCTACGGAGCGGCCGCCGTCTACATCGGCGGCAAGAACCGCGGCTGCAGCCAGCCCAACCTCACCGCGTCCTGGGTGAAGTCGGTCAGCACGCTGGGCTGGAAGCTCATCCCGCTGTACGTCGGCGCCCAGCCGTCCTGCCAGACCGGCTCCAACCCGGAGAAGCTCACCGCCACCAACGCCGCCTCGCTCGGCGCCACCGACGCCGCGGACGCGGTGACCAAGGCGTCCGCGCTGGGCATGAAGGCGGGCAGCCCGGTCTACCTGGACATGGAGTCGTACGACATCACGAACACGGCGTGCAACAAGGCCACGCTGACGTACGTACGCGCCTTCGACAAGGCGCTGCACGCCAAGACGTACCGCACCGGTTTCTACGGCTTCACCAGCTCCAGCGCCAAGGCCATCGCGACCGCGACCGACAAGACGGACCTGCCGGGCAACCTCTGGTACGCGCTGTGGGACAAGACCAACACCACGACCTCGGACTGGCCGTGGGGCTCCACCCAGTTCACCAACCACAGCCGCGCCCACCAGTACATGGTCAACAGCAAGGAGACCATCGGCGGTTACACGATCACCGTGGACCGCGACGCCTGGGACGCGCCGGTCGCCATCACCGGCTGACATCCGGACGCATCCCGGGAACGCCGGACAACGCCAACCGGAGAACGACCGGAGAGCACCAAGAGGAGGAGCAGGGCATGAGGGTCGAAAGGCTGCCGGCGGTCGTCGGACCGTCCGCCGTCCGTGCCGGGCTGGCGGCGCTTCCCGTCGTCAGCCTGGGGCTGTTGTGTCCTGTTCCGTCCCTCGTCATCGCCCTGCGGCGGGGCGCCCGCGCGGACTGGGCGGTCTTCGGCGGGTTCTGCGCGGTGCTGGTGGCGTGGGTCATGCAGCTCTCGCTCACACCCGAGACCACCCACGGCCTTGAGTTCGCGGACGACGTGCTCCTGATCCTGGTGTCGATGGTCGGCGCGGCGGTGCACGCCTGGACGGTCTGGCCCCGGCGCGTCGGGTACTAGCGGCGCACCGGCCGGACCGGCCGGACGAAAAGCACGCAAGAGCGAAGAGCGCAGAGCGGAAGAGCGAAGAGCGGAAGTACGGGAACCACGTGGTCAAGCGGGTCAGACAGGTGCCGCAGGCGCAGCGCGCGAAGGCGGCGCGCGACGCCAAGCAGGAGTCGCGGCTCGCCGCCGGTGTGCGGGCGGTACTCCAGTGGCCGCGTGTACTGGGCGGCCGGGGGGTCGCGATGGTGGCGGGTGCGGTGATCGTCGCGGTCGCGGTCGCGGTCACCGGGTACTTCCTCTCCCGCACGGGCACGAAGCGACAGCTGCCCGACACCCGGGCCCGCCACTACAAGGACGTCGACGCCTGCCTGCTGACCGGCAAGGGCGGGATCACGGCCGGGACCACCGCGGCCGAGGTCTGGCAGGGCATGCAGGACGCGTCCCTCAGGACGCACGCACGCGTGAGCTATGTCCCGGTGACCGGTGAGCAGTCCGCGGCCAACGCGCGGCCCTACCTCAACGGCCTGCTCCAGCGGTCCTGCGACGTGGTCGTCGCGACCGGAAGACCCGAGCTCACGGCGGCCACGCAGACCGCCCCGCAGCACCAGAAGGTCGACTTCGTGCTGGTGGGGGACGCCGGAGCCGACTCCACGGGCGCCAAGAACATCACCGTGACACGCGTCGGCGACGGACTGCGCGCCGAGGTCGCCGGGGTCGTCGAGCGCGAGGTCGAGGCGCGCGGTTAGCCGGGGCCGCTACGACAGGACGCGATCGGCCGTACGACCCGACGCGGCCGGTTGTGTGACCGGACTTGATCGGTCGCACGAGCGGATGCGAACGGTCGTACGAGCGGACGGTGGCCGTCCCGCTCGCCACGGCGGCCGCGCCGGTATCTGAAGTCTCCGCGAATCGTTGGTCGAATGGCTGGCCGAGAGCCGGGCCACTGCCTACCATCGATCACCGCAAGACTTTGTGCACCGTCGCACAATCTCCTCGGGAGGTTTCCTTGCACCGCCGCCGTCGCACCGCGTTCGTCCTCTCCGCCGCGATCGTCGTCGCGGCCCCCCTTCTCACGGCGTGCGGTGGCGAGGCGCACCCAGGCGCCGCGGCCGTCGTCGGTGGCCGGCGGATCACGGTCGCGCAGTTGGAGAGCCGGGTGAACGAGGTGCGCTCGGCACAGCGCGCCGCCGTCAAGGACGAGGCCCAGTACGAGCAGGCCATCGCCAAGACCGGCAGCCTCACCCGCGACACCCTGCACACCATGGTCCTCGACCAGGTCCTCGACCGGGCCGCCGAGGACGCGGGCGTGAGCGTCACCCGCGCGGACACCCAGCAGATGCGGGCGACGCTGGAGGGCCAGGCGGGCGGTGCGAAGGCGCTGGAGACGGCCTGGCTGCAGCAGTACGGGGTGGCGCCCCGGCGCCTCGACGACAACCTCCGTACCGAGATCGAGGCCCAGAAACTCGCCGCCGCGCTCGGCGCCGACATGAACACCACCGAGGGCAAGGCCACGTTCTGGAAGGCCATGTCCGACGCGTCCAAGAAGCTGAACGTCGACCTGAACCCGCGCTACGGCGCCTGGGACGTCCAGAAGAGCAGCCGCGTCGATGTGAAGACGCCGTGGCTGCGGGAGGTCACGTCGACCGGGACGCAGCAGACGGCGTAGTGGGTCAGCAGGAGAGAAGTAGGAGCGCGGCAGGAGTGCAGTAGGAGTCCACTGGGCCGGTAGGTCAGCAGCCCAACGCCAGGTCCTGGCCTGGGGGCAGGGCTGTGGATAAACGGTTCGACTCCCTCCCGCCCTGTGGATAACTCCTGGAGCCGTCGGTGGCGTGGGTTACGTTCGTGGGGTGAACGCAACCAGCTCCGACGCCACCGCCCAGGTTCCCGACCCCGGCCGTATCGTCCTGCTCACCACCAGCCACCGCGTTGCCCCCGGGCTGCTGTCCTGGCCCGCCTGGCAGATGCTGCGCGCCGCCGACCAGGTGCTGTGCGCGGACGGCGCGCATCCGCAGCTGCCGTATCTGCGTGAGGCGGGCATCAGCGTCGACGAGGCGTCCCCCGATGCCCAGGACCTGGTGGACGCCTGCGCCGACGGCCGCACGGTGGTCGTCGTCGCCACCGGCGAGGGCGAGCCGCGCCTCACCGACGGCCTGGCCCGCCTCGCCGGCTCCGGCCGCATACAGATGCCGGACCTGGAGCTGCTCCCGGCCTCGTACGACCTGCCGGGCGCCCGCCTCCTCGACCTCGTCCAGGTCATGGACCGCATCCGCGTCGAGTGCCCGTGGTCGTCCCAGCAGACCCACAAGGGCCTCGCGAAGTACGGGATCGAGGAGGCGTACGAGCTTGTCGAGGCGATCGAGGAGGGCGACCGGGACGAGCTCAGGGAAGAGCTCGGCGACGTTCTGCTCCAGGTCGTCTTCCACGCCAGGATCGCGGAGGAGGACGCCGAGGCACCCTTCTCCATCGACGACGTGGCCGGCGGCATCGTCACCAAGCTGATCCACCGTCACCCGCACGTGTTCGGCGACGAGACGGCCACGACCCCCGAGGAGGTCAAGGAGCACTGGCTGCGCACCAAGGCCGAGGAGAAGCGGCGGACGTCCGTGACGGAGGGGATACCGCTGGGTCAGCCGGGCCTGGCCCTCGCGGCGAAGCTGGCATCGCGCGTGCGCACGGCGGGACTTGAGGTCGAACTCCCCCGAGGCGAAGGCGTCGGCTACGAACTGCTGGCCATCGCCGCCCACGCGGAGGCCGAGGGAGTGGACCCGGAAGCCGCCCTGCGCGCGGCCGCGCGGGCTTACCGGGACGCGATCCGGGTGACGGAGACGGCCTGAGGAAGCGGAAGCGGGGAGGGGGAGGGAGGGGAGGGAGGGGGAGGGGGAGGGCCCCCAGAGCTATGTGCCGGGGGCGCGGCTTGTCGGGTTGTGCCAGTTGGGGTGGGGGCGGTCCAGGAGCCACTCCGCGGGGCCCAGGGGGCGGGGGCGGCTGGGGTCGGCGGGTGGGAGGAGGTCGTGGAAGATCTGTTCCGGTGGGGTGCCGAGGGCGGGGAGGGCCGCGGCGATCTCCTCGAGGAGCTGGGGCGGGCCGGCGAGATAGACGTCGTGGCGGGCCCAGCCGGCGCGGTTGCCCAGCGCGGTCAGCAGCCGCTCGGTGGCCTGGGCCTTGGGGCGGCCGGGGGCAGGGGTGATGAAGGTGACGCCGAGGCGGGGTAACCGGGACTGGAGTCGTTCCACGGCCGACCGGTCGTAGAGGTACGAGGTGTCGCGGGCCACGAGGAACAGCCGGGCCTCGTGCGTGGCGTCGAGTTGCTGGAGCAGCGCCTTGACCGGGGCCCATCCGGTGCCGGCCGCGATGAAGGTCAGCGGCCGTTCCACCGGCGCCCGCAGGGTCAGACCGCCGCCGGGTGCGCCGAGCCGCAGGACATCACCCTCTCGGGTCTGCCGGACCAGGGTGGTGGACAGCACCCCGTCCTCGACGCGGCTGACGTGCAGGTCGACGGTGTGGTCGGCGCGGGGTGCGTTGCCCAGCGAGTACGGACGCCAGATGCCCGGCAGGTGGGGGACGCTGACGCTGACGTACTGGCCGGGGGAGTAGCGCAGCCGGTCGTGCGGGCGGAGGGTCAGTACGACGAGGTCGTCGCCGTACCGGGTCCGGGACACGACCTCGGCGTCCCACCAGGGCGGTTCACCCTCGTGCTGTGCCTCCCACGCGCCCTGGAGCATGACGTTCGTGATCGCCCCGTATGCCTCGGCCCAGGCCTTCTCGGCCTGCGCGTTCCACGCCGACCCCGCGACGGCGGCGAACGCGGCGATCAGGCTCGCCCCCACGGCGGCGTAGTGCTCCGGCTCGGCCAGATACTTCCGGTGGTCCCGTCCCAGCTCCCGCAGATATCCCGGCAGCGTCGGATCCTCCAGCCGCTCCATCACATAGGTGAGTGCCGCGAACAACCGGTCCCGCTGTCGCTCCATGTCCTCCGGGAAGTCCAGGGGGAAGAGCCCGCGAACGTCCGGGTTGTGCCGGAAGAGATGCGAGTAGAAGTACTTGACCGCGAACTCGGCCCGTCTCTCGACGACCGCGAAGCTGGATCTGAGTATTTCGGGGTCCACGGCGCGCATTAGGGAGGTGGCGAGCCCTGAGAGTCAAACAGCGGCCGATTCATGGATGGTCCGGGATGAAAGGGACGCGGCTTGCATCACCCCCCACCCCGCTCCCCCCTTTCTCCGGCATGCCGCCCCGCTCTTCCCCGCCCTTCCCCGGCTCCTCCCTCCGCCGTGCCGTCCTTCCCCTCCCTCCGGATACCGTCAGGGAGTGACCGATCAGCCGCCGCCGTTCAGCCCCGCTCCCGAACTCTTCACCTGGGAGTTCGCCAGTGATCCCTACCCCGCGTACGCCTGGCTGCGGGAGCACGCCCCCGTGCACCGGACGCGGCTGCCGAGTGGGGTGGAGGCCTGGTTGGTGACGCGGTACGCGGACGCCAAGCAGGCGCTCGCAGACGCGCGGCTCAGCAAGAATCCGGCGCACCACGACGAACCCGCTCACGCGAAAGGGAAGACGGGTATTCCAGGGGAGCGCAAGGCCGAGTTGATGACACATCTGCTGAACATCGACCCGCCGGACCACACCCGGCTGCGGCGGCTGGTCTCGAAGGCGTTCACGCCGCGACGGGTGGCCGAGTTCGCGCCGCGTGTGCAGGAGCTCACCGATCAGCTGATCGACCGGTTCGCGCAGAAGGGTTCCGCCGACCTGATCCACGAGTTCGCGTTCCCGCTTCCCATCTACGCCATTTGCGACCTGCTGGGCGTACCCCGCGAGGACCAGGACGACTTCCGTGACTGGGCGGGGATGATGATCCGGCACGGTGGCGGGCCGCGGGGCGGGGTCGCGCGGTCGGTCAAGAAGATGCGCGGGTATCTGCTCGAACTCATTCACAAGAAGCGGGAAGGCCTTCCGGATACGCCCGCGCCCGGTGAGGACCTCATCTCCGGCCTGATCCGCGCGTCCGACCACGGCGAGCACCTCACGGAGAACGAGGCCGCCGCCATGGCCTTCATCCTGCTCTTCGCCGGGTTCGAGACGACCGTCAATCTCATCGGCAACGGCACGTACGCCCTACTCACCCACCCCGAGCAGCGCGCGCGCCTCCAGAAGTCCCTCGCCGCCCACGAACGCGGACTCCTCGAGACCGGCGTCGAGGAACTCCTGCGTTATGACGGGCCCGTGGAACTGGCCACGTGGCGGTTCGCCACCGCGGCCGTCCGCATCGGCGGTCAGGACATCGCACCCGGCGACCCCGTCCTCGTGGTCCTCGCGGCTGCGGACCGTGACCCCGCGCGGTTCGAACGGCCGGACACACTCGACCTCTCCCGCCGTGACAACCAACACCTCGGCTACGGCCACGGCATCCACTACTGTCTCGGCGCCCCGCTCGCCCGGCTGGAGGGCCAGACCGCGCTCGCCACCCTCCTCACCCGTCTCCCCGACCTTCGACTCGCGGGAGATTCAGCCGATTTGCGCTGGCGCGGTGGTCTCATTATGCGCGGATTGCGCACGCTTCCAGTGGAGTTCACGCCTCCGGTACCGGTCTCGCGATAGCGGGCGACCATACACCCGCGGGCCCGCAAACCTGACACGCTCTCAACTCTGTGATCTTCACGTGATCTGCGCTGCATCGACTTGTGACAAGTGTTCGGGTGCGGATACGTTCACTCGTCAACGCGACTCACACGTCGCGTAGTCACCTGCTGTCACGCGAAAGGCTTCCGCATGCTCTCCGGGAACGGCCGCCATCGTCGCCCCCGTCAGGCCCCGGCCCTCATCGTCGCGGCAGGAGTGACCGGATCCGCCATCGCGATCCCGTTGCTCGGTGCCACCGGCGCGAGCGCGGCCGACGGCACCACGTGGGACCGGGTCGCCGAGTGCGAGAGCGCCGGCCAGTGGAGTGCCGACAGCGGCAACGGGTACTACGGCGGGCTCCAGATCAGCCAGGCGGACTGGGAGAAGTACGGCGGTCTCACCTACGCGTCGAGCGCCGACGAGGCCAGCCGCTCACAGCAGATAGCCATCGCCGAGAAGCTCCTCGACGACCAGGGCCTCACCCCCTGGCCGACCTGTGGACCGCTCTCCGGGCTGAGCAAGAACTCGGGCGACATCCTGGTCGACACGGGCGTGGCGAACGATTCGTCCAACGGATCGAATTCGTCCCGTTCGTCCCGTTCCTCCGCGACTTCGACTCCGTCTGCCTCGTCCGGCTCGACGTCCGGTTCGTCTTTGTCTGATTCGTCGTCGTCCGACTCGTCTTCGTCCGGTTCGTCCTCGAAGGCGACCGGGAACGCGACCGAGAACACGACGAAGGCCGACACCGGCGGCGGCGATCAGGGAGCGGACAACTCCGACACGGAATCGACGAAGGGCGACAACTCGGGCAACTCCGGCCAGGGCGACGACTCTTCCGGCGCGTCCGAGAACGCGACGGCCGGCGCCGGGCGCCACCGTGGCGGCGACGCGGACGAGAACACCACCGACAGCGCCGTGGACGGCCGCACCGACGACCCCTCCGGGCGGCACGCCTCGCGTGGCGCCGGCGCCTCCCGTGATGTCGTCGACGGCTCCTACGTCGTGCGCGCCGGAGACAATCTCTGGACCATCGCGGACGCCCTCGACCTCGAAGGCGGATGGGCCGAGCTGTACGACGCGAACAAGAAGACGGTCGGCGTCGACCCGAACCTCATCCTCCCCGGTCAGAGCCTTGCAGTTGGTGCTGAATCGGGCGAAAAGTAGGGGCAGTTCGCGTCATGGTTCGCTGTGTAATGTCCGGTTTGGCGCGAGTGAGAGATGGATCTCAAAGGCCCTGATCGTCTTTGGAATTCAGCCGATCGACTGCTTACGGTCATGACCGCTCGCCACAGCGGGCCCCGACGGTCGCCAACGCCGAATCCTGCCAACGGCCGTACGGGAACAGTCGACGCGTCAGCGCCGTAGGCAGGAGCGGGGGACCCAAGGTAAGTGCCGCACCCGGTAGTTGACCGGGAGCGGCTCGGGGTGAAGCCGAGCGCTCAGAGCGCACGGCCGGGCACTCACCCGCCCGAACCCGACAGCTCACCTCGCAGGCGTCGGTGAGGGGATCTCTCCATGCTGTTTTCCAGCAAGGGCAAGCACCGCCGTCCGACCGTTTTCAACCGGACCACCCGTGTCGCCACGCTCGCCGGTGTCACCGGTGTCGCCATCGCCGCTCCGCTGATGGCGGCCGGCAACGCCTCCGCCGCCACCGCCTCCGAGTGGGACGCCGTCGCCCAGTGCGAGTCCGGCGGGAACTGGTCCATCAACACCGGCAACGGCTACTACGGCGGTCTGCAGTTCTCGGCCTCCACCTGGGCCGCGTACGGCGGCACCGCGTACGCCGCGACCGCCGACCAGGCCTCCAAGTCGCAGCAGATCACCATCGGCGAGAAGGTCCTCGCCGCGCAGGGCAAGGGCGCCTGGCCGACCTGCGGCACGGGCCTGTCGGGCGCCGCGTACACCGGCGGTGCGAGCACCCCGTCGACTTCGTCTTCCTCGAACAGCTCCTCGTCGAACAGCTCGCCGAGCACCAGCACGGCCACCCGCTCGACGGACACCGCGGCCTCCCGTTCGGCGTCCCGACCGGCCGCCGAGAAGACCGTCTCCACCCCGACCGGCAAGAAGGTCAAGAAGGGTGACGGCGAGTACAAGGTCGTCAAGGGTGACAGCCTCAGCTCGATCGCCGAGAAGAAGAAGGTCAAGGGCGGCTGGCAGCAGCTGTTCAAGCTGAACAAGGACATCGTCGACGACGCCGACTTCATCTACCCGGGTCAGCGGCTTCACCTCGGCTGATGATCGGCAGCTCCACCTCAGCCGAATGACAGGTCCCTCATGAAAGGGGTCTCCACACTGGAGACCCCGATGAGGGTCACCCCCGTCCCCACGGGCCCCCCGCTCCGGTGCGTGTTCCCCCGTATGCACCGGAGCGGGGTTTTTCATGTCCGGCGTTTCGTGCCGAGCGTTTCGTGCCGAGCGTTTCGTACCCGGATTTCGGTACCCGTTTTTGTTCCGTTCTGGAACAATGTGTACGTTCAGTTCTGCCCAAGGGGTGGGCGACCGGCTGGCCGATCCCCCCGAGGCGGTTAGGCTCATGTCGCGAAGCCATCACAGGCTCCGCGTACCCGCGTCACATCCCAGAAGGAGATGCTCGTGCCGTCCATCGACGTCGTCGTAGCCCGGGAAATCCTGGACTCCCGAGGCAACCCCACGGTCGAGGTCGAGGTCGGCCTCGACGACGGCAGCACGGGTCGTGCCGCCGTTCCGTCCGGCGCGTCCACCGGCGCCTTCGAGGCCATCGAGCTGCGTGACGGT
Organism: Streptomyces sp. NPDC007095; assembly: GCF_040634475.1. Lineage (NCBI taxonomy): Bacteria > Bacillati > Actinomycetota > Actinomycetes > Kitasatosporales > Streptomycetaceae > Streptomyces > Streptomyces sp. NPDC007095. Next base: position 20,401 of record NZ_JBEYFS010000033.1, on the reverse strand, counting down.
GACCCCAACCGTTACGGCGGCAAGGGTGTCGAGAAGGCCGTCCTCGCCGTCATCGAGCAGATCGGCCCGGAGCTCGTCGGCTACGACGCCACCGAGCAGCGCCTGATCGACCAGGCGATGTTCGACCTGGACGCCACCGACAACAAGGGCTCGCTCGGTGCCAACGCCATCCTCGGCGTCTCGCTCGCCGTCGCGCACGCCGCCTCCGAGGCGTCCGACCTCCCCCTCTTCCGCTACCTGGGCGGCCCGAACGCGCACCTGCTGCCCGTTCCGATGATGAACATCCTGAACGGCGGCTCGCACGCCGACTCCAACGTGGACATCCAGGAGTTCATGATCGCCCCGATCGGCGCGGAGTCCTTCTCCGAGGCCCTGCGTTGGGGCGCCGAGGTCTACCACACCCTCAAGAAGGTGCTGAAGACCAAGGGCCTGTCCACCGGCCTGGGTGACGAGGGCGGCTTCGCCCCGAACCTGGAGTCGAACCGCGCCGCGCTCGACCTCATCCTCGAGGCCATCAAGCAGGCCGGTTACATCCCCGGTGAGCAGATCGCGCTCGCGCTCGACGTCGCCGCGTCCGAGTTCTACAAGGACGGCAAGTACGAGTTCGAGGGCAAGTCCCGCTCGGCCGCCGAGATGACCGAGTACTACGAGGAGCTCGTCTCCGCGTACCCGCTGGTCTCCATCGAGGACCCGCTGTACGAGGACGACTGGGCCGGCTGGAACGTCATCACCGAGAAGCTGGGCGACAAGGTCCAGATCGTCGGCGACGACCTCTTCGTCACCAACCCGGAGCGCCTGGCCCGCGGCATCGAGGAGGGCTCCGCGAACGCCCTGCTCGTCAAGGTCAACCAGATCGGCTCGCTGACCGAGACCCTGGACGCCGTCGAGATGGCCCAGCGCAACGGCTTCAAGTGCATGATGTCGCACCGCTCCGGCGAGACCGAGGACGTCACCATCGCCGACCTCGCCGTCGCGGTGAACTGCGGCCAGATCAAGACCGGTGCCCCGGCCCGCTCGGACCGTGTCGCCAAGTACAACCAGCTGCTGCGCATCGAGGAGATCCTCGACGACGCTGCGGTGTACGCGGGCCGCAGCGCCTTCCCGCGCTTCAAGGGCTGACACCCGCCGAGGGTCAAGCCTTAGCCAGTCGTACGTACGTCCCCGTACCCGGTCCCGTACCGTGTCCGGGGACGTACGCGCGTGTGAACGGGAGGCGGGACATGGCCGTGAAGGACCGGGACCGGTTCTCCACCGCGACCAGGCTGAAGCTGCTCGGCGAGCAGACGGCGGCCCGGGTCTACCGCTCGCAGACCAAGCGCCAGGCCCGCCGCTCGCGCCTGACCGGCCGCGCCGCGCTGCTGGCTCTCGTACTCTGTTCTCTGATCGTGGCCCTCGCGTACCCGATAAGGCAGTACGTGTCCCAGCGCGCCGAGATCGCCGATATGGAGCGGCAACAGGAGCAGGCCCGCGCCCGAGTCGAACAACTGCGCGACCTCAAGGCGCGCTGGCAGGACGACGCGTACGCGAAGCAGCAGATCCGGGAACGGCTGCACTATGTGATGCCGGGCGAGACCGGATACATCGTGATCGACCCGGACGCGGCGAAGCAGTCGCGTACGGATCTGAGGGTGGCAGCCCGCCCCTGGTACGCCAACGTGTGGGACGGCGTCGACAAGTCGGACCACTCCGACCGGTGAGCTGATGGCCGGTGACCTGACGACCGGTGACCTGACGACCGGTGAACCGGTGAACCGGTGAATCGAAGAAGAAAGAGACTTGAGCACAGGCATGGAAACGCCCCCGCCGCCCACCCCGCGCACCGAGCCGACCGACGCGGACGTCGAGGCCTTCAAGCAACAGCTCGGCCGGCCGCCGCGCGGGCTGCGGGCGATCGCGCACCGCTGTCCCTGCGGTCAGCCGGACGTGGTGGAAACGGCGCCCCGGCTGCCGGACGGTACGCCGTTCCCGACGACGTACTACCTGACGTGCCCGCGCGCGGCCTCCGCGATCGGCACGCTGGAGGCCAACGGCGTCATGAAGGAGATGACGGACCGGCTGGCGACCGATCCCGAGCTGGCCGCCGCGTACCGGGCCGCCCACGAGGACTACATCGCGCGGCGCGATGCCATCGAGGTGCTCGCGGGCTTTCCGAGCGCCGGCGGGATGCCGGACCGGGTGAAGTGTCTGCATGTGCTGGTGGCGCACTCGCTGGCCGCGGGGCCGGGGGTGAATCCGCTGGGCGACGAGGCGATCGCGATGTTGCCGGAGTGGTGGCGCAAGGGTGCGTGCGTGGTGACGGCGGAGTCGCCGTCCGAGGGAGAGTGAGGGGGCAGCGCCCCCTCCTCCCGGTGCGTGTTCTGTCTGCGGGTGGGTGGAGGTCGGGCGCGTGGTTCACCACGCCCCCCAAGGCGGGGCTTCGCCCCGACACCCGGCCTGCGCCGAGTGCTTTGTCCGCGGGTGGGTGGGGGTTGAGCGCGCGGTTCCCCGCGCCCCTGGGGGGTGGGCGCGCGGTTCCGTCCGCCCCTGAAGGGCCGGGGCTTCGCCCCGGGTCCCCGGACCGCTCGCACGTCGTCGAACCGAATTCACGAGCAGGAGACAACAACCGATGACCAGGGTCGCCGCCATCGACTGCGGTACGAATTCGATCCGCCTCCTCGTCGCCGACGCGAACCCGGCGACGGGAGAACTCGTCGAGCTGGACCGCCGGATGACGATCGTCCGGCTCGGCCAGGGCGTCGACCGCACCGGACGCCTCGCCCCCGAGGCCCTGGAGCGCACCTTCGCGGCCTGTCGCGAGTACGCGGCGGTCATCAAGGAGCACGGCGCGGAGCGACTGCGCTTCGTGGCGACCTCCGCCTCCCGCGACGCGGAGAACCGGGACGAGTTCGTGCGCGGCGTGCTGGACATCCTGGGCGTCGAGCCCGAGGTCATCACCGGTGACGAGGAGGCCGAGTTCTCCTTCATCGGCGCGACCAAGGAACTGACGGGCCGGGACGACCTCGCCAAGCCCTACCTGGTCGTGGACATCGGCGGCGGGTCCACCGAACTGGTCGTGGGCGACGACCACGTGCGCGCCGCCCGCTCCGTGGACATCGGGTGCGTACGGATGACCGAGCGGCACCTCGTGCACGACGGGGGCGTCAGCGACCCGCCGACCCCCGCCGAGACCGAGGCCGTCCGCGCCGACATCGAGGCGGCCCTCGACCTCGCCGAGCGGACGGTCCCGTTGCACGAGGCCCACACGCTGGTCGGCCTCGCGGGTTCGGTCACCACGGTCGCGGCCATCGCGCTGGACCTCCCCGCCTACGATTCGGCCGCCATCCACCACTCCCGGTTCCCGTACGAGAAGGTCCGCGAGATCACCGAGCGGCTACTGGCCTCCACTCACGCCGAGCGCGCCGCGATCCCTTCCATGCACCCGGGGCGCGTCGACGTCATCGCCGCCGGCGCCCTCGTCCTGCTCGCGATCATGGAGCGGATCGGTGCGGCGGAGGTCGTGGTGAGCGAGCACGACATCCTGGACGGGATCGCGTGGTCCATCGCGTGAGGGGCTGACCGCGGGGCCGAGGGGTGCCGTTTCCGAGTACGGCATTGAAGTGAGGGAGTCTTTGCTACCCGCTGGTAGCCTCCCTTGAGCAGGTCGGATAACGTATGAGCGCGCCCGGGGGCCATTCGGACCCTCTCGGCGACACGCCGCCGGAAAAGTTCGTGAAGTTCTTCACAAGGAATTCGGCCCTGCGGGGGGACGATGAGCCCGCTTGGGTGCTCTCGGGGGGCTCACCAGGCTCGGGAGGGTGCTCAACGGAGCGTTCCGGGAGTGTTTCCGGCGGGTGAAGCGGAAGGGCGGTTCGACCGGTTCGGATACCCGGAGCGGCAGCTCACGCGGTGTTGACAACGGTCGCCACTACACGGTGGTTCCCCCTCGCCGCCATGACCTGGGTCACGTGGGCGGCGCAGTGTAGCAGAGGCCCCACCCAAGCTTGTGAAGGGGCGCACGAGCGACCCCCCAGGGGCGGGTGGATACTCGATGGCATGAGCACCACGGAGCGTCCCAGGATCCTCGTAGTAGGCGGTGGGTACGTAGGCCTGTACGCAGCTCGGCGCATTCTCAAGAAGATGCGCTACGGCGAGGCGACCGTCACGGTCGTCGACCCCCGGTCGTACATGACCTACCAGCCCTTCCTCCCCGAAGCCGCCGCCGGCAGCATCTCCCCTCGGCATGTCGTCGTCCCGTTGCGACGCGTCCTGCCCAAGGCGGAGGTCCTCACCGGCCGGGTCACCACCATCGACCAGGACCGCAAGGTCGCCACGATCGCCCCCCTCGTGGGCGAGGCGTACGAGCTGCCTTTCGACTACCTCGTCATCGCGATGGGCGCGGTCTCCCGCACCTTCCCGATCCCCGGCCTCGCCGAACAGGGCATCGGTATGAAGGGCATCGAGGAGTCCATCGGCCTGCGCAACCACGTCCTCGAGCAGCTCGACAAGGCTGACTCGACCACCGACGAGGACATCCGCCGCAAGGCGCTCACCTTCGTCTTCGTGGGCGGTGGCTTCGCGGGTGCGGAGACCATCGGCGAGGTCGAGGACATGGCCCGTGACGCGTCGAAGTACTACACCAACGTGTCCCGCGAGGACATGCGCTTCATCCTCGTCGACGCCGCGGACAAGATCCTTCCCGAGGTGGGCCCCAAGCTCGGCCAGTACGGCAAGGAGCACCTGGAGAGCCGTGGCGTGGAGATCTACCTCTCCACCTCCATGGACTCCTGCGTCGACGGCCACGTCGTGCTGAAGAACGGCCTCGAGGTCGACTCCAACACCATCGTGTGGACGGCCGGCGTCAAGCCGAACCCCGTCCTCTCCCGCTTCGGCCTGCCGCTCGGCCCGCGTGGTCACGTGGACACCCAGACCACCCTCCAGGTGCAGGGCACGGACTACATCTGGGCCGCCGGCGACAACGCCCAGGTGCCGGACGTCGCCGCGCGCAAGGCCGGGGTCGAGAACGCCTGGTGCCCGCCGAACGCGCAGCACGCGCTCCGTCAGGCGAAGGTCCTCGGCGACAACGTGGTCTCCGGTATGCGGGGCTTCCCGCAGAAGGAGTACTCGCACTCCAACAAGGGCGCTGTCGCGGGTCTCGGCCTGCACAAGGGCGTCGCGATGATCGTCATGGGCAAGATGAAGATCAAGCTCAAGGGTCGTCTGGCGTGGTACATGCACCGCGGCTACCACGGGCTGGCGATGCCGACGTGGAACCGTAAGATCCGGGTCTTCGCCGACTGGACGCTCGCGATGTTCCTCAAGCGTGAGGTCGTCTCGCTCGGTGCGATCGAGACTCCTCGTGAGGAGTTCTACGAGGCTGCGAAGCCGGCGCCGGCCGCGGCCGCCGCGGCTCCGGCCGTCGCCGCCAAGACCGAGGAGAAGGCCAAGGCCTCCTGACCTCCGGTCACCTGCTCGTCCCTGAGGGACCTCCCGCCATCCGTGGTGCGGGAGGTCCCTTCGGCGTTGTTCGGCTGCGGACCGGCAGGGGCTGGTCGAGCAGTTCCCCGCGCCCCTGGAAGCCTCGGGGCGTCCGGCGTTCCGGAGCGCGCGCCCGTCCACCCGCCCGAAAGAACATGGTGAATACAAGTATTTTGCTCAGCTGTAACGCGGAAGGGGGACTGCGCACGAGGCCAGTTGGTGTTTACGTGGTGTTGGAGCGTTCGGGAGTGTTGTCTCGGAGGTGTACGCCATGCAGGACGCCGCGCTGCGGCTGAAGAGCCTTGTCGAACAGTTGGTGGGGGCCCCGCTCCCGATCCGCATCCGCGCCTGGGACGGCTCGGAGGCGGGCCCTCCCGGCGCACCCGCCGTTGTCGTACGAAATCGGCGCGCCCTGCGCCGGCTGCTGTGGAAACCGGGTGAGGTGGGGCTCGCCCGGGCCTGGGTCGCGGGGGACCTGGGAGTGGAGGGCGACCTCTACACCGCGCTCGACCTGCTGTCGGGGCTCGTCTGGGACCGGGGCGAGGACGCGCGAGGCGTCGCGGAGGCCCTGCGCGATCCGGAGGTACGGGCCGCCGTCCGCGGACTGGTGAAGATGGGCGGCCTCCCGTTGCCGCCCAGCCCGCCCCAGGAAGAGGTGCGCAGGCGCCGCGGCCACCTCCACACCAAGCGCAGCGACCAGCGCGCCATCAGCCACCACTACGACGTGGGCAACGACTTCTACGAGCTCGTCCTCGGGCCCTCGATGGTCTACTCGTGCGCCTACTGGGAGGACGGCGGCATCCTCGAGGACGCCCAGCGCGACAAGCTGGAACTCATCTCGCAGAAGCTCGGTCTGAGGCCGGGGCAGCGGCTCCTCGACGTCGGCTGCGGCTGGGGCTCCATGGCGATCCACGCCGCCCGCGAGCACGGCGTGAGCGTCGTCGGGGTCACGCTCTCGCACGAGCAGGCCGCGTACGCCCGTAAGCGCGTCGCGGACGAGGGACTGACCGACCGGGTGGAGATCCGGGTGCAGGACTACCGGGACGTCGCCGACGGGCCGTACGACGCGATCTCCTCCATCGGCATGGCCGAACACGTGGGCGCCGAGCGCTACCTGGAGTACGCCGAGGTGCTGTACCGCCTCCTCGAGCCGGGCGGGCGGTTGCTCAACCACCAGATCGCACGGCCGCCCCGGCGGGACGAATCGGCGTACGACGTCGACGAGTTCATCGACGCGTACGTCTTCCCGGACGGCGAGCTCGCGCCCATCGGCACGACCGTCACCCAGCTGGAACGCGCCGGGTTCGAGGTCCGCGACGTCGAGTCGATCCGCGAGCACTACGCCCTCACACTCCGCCGCTGGGTCGGCAACCTGGAGGCGCAGTGGGCGCGGGCCGTGGCGCTCACCAGTCCGGGCCGCGCCCGTGTCTGGCGTCTCTACATGGCGGCTTCCGCGGTCGCCTTCGAGCGCAACCGCATCGGCGTCAACCAGGTACTGGCGGTCAGGACCCCCGAGCCCTCCGGCGCCTCCGGAATGCCCCTGCGGGCCAGAACCTGGAACCCCGCCCACTGAACATCGCCGGTCGGCATCGGCCGCTGACGCAGTCCGCCCGTGCAACGGCCGGGGCCCCGTTCCGATCCGGAACGGGGCCCCGGCGTTCGTGACCGGTCCCGCGCCGCTACTCCGACTTGATCGCCGACAGCATGTTCAGGCGGGACGCCCGGCGGGCCGGCCACAGCGCGGCCAGCACGCCGACCGTCCCCGCGAGGAGCAGGAAGAGAGCCATCCGGTCCCAGGGCAGCACCAGCTCGTACGTCGACATCTTGCTGCCGACGAGCTCGCCGGCCGCCCAGCCGAAGAACACGCCCAGGCCGATGCCGAGCACGCCGCCGAAGAGCGAGATGACCAGGGACTCCAGGCGGACCATCCGCTTGATGCCCTTGCGGTCGAGGCCGATCGCGCGGAGCATCCCGATCTCCTGGGAGCGCTCGAAGACCGACATGGCCAGGGTGTTGATGACACCGAGGACGGCGACGACGACCGCCATGGCGAGCAGGCCGTAGAGCATGTTCAGGAGCAGGGTGAACATCTGCGCGATGTTGTTGGAGATGTCCTTCTTGTCCTGGACCTGGATGGCCGGGTTGTCGCCGAGGGCCTTCTCCAGCTTGTTCTTCGTCGCGTCGGACGTGCCGCCGGCCGTCTTCAGCATGACCTGCATGTCGGCGACGTCCGTCAGGTGCGGGGAGAGCGTCGCGTTGTCGACCATGATGCCGTTGATCATCATGTTGCCCTGGTAGATCCCGGCGATGGTGAGGCGCTGCTTCTTGCCGTCCTCGTAGGAGACCGCGAGGTCCGAACCGGCCTTCCATCCGTGCGACTTGGCGGTGTCGTCGTCCACGACGACCTGCGTGCCGCCGACCTTGAAGGCGCCCTCGTCGAGCGTGAGGTCGGTGAGCTTGGCGATGGACTCGCCGTTGACGCCCGCCAGCATCTCGGACGTGCCGTCGATGCGCGAAGGGGAGGTGCGCAGGGGGCTGGTGTCGGTGACACCGTCGAGGCCGGCGAGGGTCTTCGCGACCTCCGGGGAGAGGGGGACGTGGTTCGCCATCGACACGACGTAGTCCGCCTTGATCGCGGAGCTGGCCATCTTGTCGATCGACTTCTGCAGGCTGCCCGCCATCACCGTCATACCGGTGATCAGGGTGAGGCCGATCATCAGGGCGGAGGCGGTGGCGGCCGTACGACGCGGGTTGCGCACCGAGTTCTGGCGGGCCAGCTTGCCGGAGACCCCGAAGGCCCGGAGCACCGGGGCCGCGGCCGCGATCAGGGGGCGGGAGAGCAGCGGGGTCAGCACGAAGACGCCGATGATGAGAACGACCGCGCCGAGACCCATCGGGGCCTGGCCGTCCGAGCCGCTCATGGTCGTCGCGTACAGGACGACGGCGATGCCGGCCGCGGCGAACAGGGCGCCGATCGTGTTCCGTACGACCAGGGACTTCGTCGACGCCTGCGCGTGCACGCTGGTCATCGCGGCGACCGGCGGGATCTTCGCGGCGCGACGGCCGGGCAGCCAGGCGGCCAGCATGGTGATGAGGATGCCGACGAGCAGGGCCGTGGCGATCGTGCCGGGCGAGATCACCAGCGGGCCGTCCGGGACGGTGGCGCCGAGCGAGCCCATCAGCGAGCGCATGCCCGCGCCGATGCCGATACCCGCGAGCAGACCCGCCACCGCGGCGACCGCGCCGACGACGAAGGCCTCGACGAGCACGGAGCGGGTGACCTGGCGGCGGGACGCGCCGACGGCGCGCAGCAGCGCCAGTTCCTTGGTGCGCTGGGCGACCAGCATGGTGAAGGTGTTGGCGATGATGAACGTACCGACGAACAGCGCGATGCCCGCGAAGACCAGCAGGCCCGTCTTCATGCCGCTCATCGCGGAGGCGATCGCGCTCGCCTGGTCGTCGGCGAGTTGCTTGCCGGTGGTGGTGGAGGCGACGCCCTTGGGGATGACCTGGTCGAGGGCGGCGCGCAGGGCGGTCTGGCTGGTGCCGGACGCGGCCTTCACGTCGATCTCGTCGTACTCGCCGACGCGGTGGAAGAGCTGCTGCGCGGTCGCCGTGTCGAAGAGGGCGAGGCTGCCGCCGGCCGCGACGTTGCCGTCGTCGGTGGTGAAGACTCCGGCGACGGTGGGCTTGAGGACGGGGCCGTCGACGGAGAGCCGTACGGTGTCGCCGACCTTGTAGCCCGCGCGCCTGGCGGTCTCCGAGTCGATCGCGACCTCGTTCTTGCCCTTCGGCGCGTGGCCGCTGGTCAGCGGGTAGCGGGCGTCCTTGCTGCCCCAGTAGTTGCCGCCCTGCGACTGGAAGCCGCTGCCGACGAGTTTGCCGTCCTTGTCGGCTATCGCGGTGAAGCCGGTCACGACGCCCACGGTGGTTCCGGCGCCGGGGGCCTCGGAGGCCTTCTCGAGCAGTGCCTGCGTGAGCTTCTGCTCCTTGCCGACCTTGTCGCCCTTGTCGTCCTGGGTCTTGGGCTGGATGGCGACGTCGACCTGGTCGAAGCCCTTGGCGGAGCTCTTCTGGTAGGCGTCGGAGATGGTGTTGGTGAAGACCAGGGTGCCCGATACGAACGCCACGCCGAGCATTACGGCGAGCACGGTCATCAGGAGCCTGGCCTTGTGCGCGAGCACGTTGCGCAAGGCGGTTCGGAACATGGGGTTTCTCAGTCCAGGAGGGTGAGGCGGTCGGCAGGTGAAGTGTGTGGCCCTGTCTGCGGACCGGTGAGGGCTGGGCGCGCGGTTCGCCGCGCCCCTTATGGGCGCGCTGCGCGCATCTTTCAGCCCGTCCGGCGTTTGAGGACGAGGCCGTTCAGGCCGATCGGGGGTCTGGGGGCGGAGCCCCCGGGTCGAGGATGGGACGGGTAGGGGCGGCGGGGGCGAGTTGCCCTCGGTCAGCTGGTGCGGCCCTTGGCGTCGAACTGCTTCATGCGGTCCAGGACGGAGTCCGCCGTCGGCCCGTACACCTCGTCCACGATCCGTCCGTCCGCGAGGAAGACCACCCGGTCCGCGTACGCCGCCGCGACCGGGTCGTGGGTCACCATCACCACGGTCTGTCCCAACTCCCGTACCGAGTTGCGCAGGAAGCCCAACACCTCCGCACCCGAGCGCGAGTCGAGGTTTCCGGTCGGTTCGTCGCCGAAGATGATGTCGGGCCGGGAGGCGAGCGCGCGGGCGACGGCGACGCGCTGCTGCTGGCCGCCGGAGAGCTGGGAGGGCCGGTGGCTGAGGCGGTCGGAGAGACCGATCATCGTGATGACCTTGTCCAGCCACTCGCGGTCGGGCTTGCGGCCCGCGATGTCCATCGGGAGGGTGATGTTCTCCAGGGCCGTCAGCGTCGGCAGCAGGTTGAACGCCTGGAAGATGAAGCCGATCTTGTCCCGGCGGAGCTTGGTGAGCTGCTTGTCCTTGAGGGAGCCGAGCTCGGTCTCCCCGATGCGCACGGAGCCGGAGGAGAAGGTGTCGAGGCCCGCCACGCAGTGCATCAGCGTGGACTTGCCGGACCCCGAGGGGCCCATGATGGCGGTGAACTCGGCCTGCCGGAAGTCGACGGAGACCCGGTCGAGGGCGACCACCTGGGTCTCGCCCTGTCCGTAGACCTTCGACAGTTCCGTGGCGCGGGCGGCCACGGTGGTGGCCCGGTCGGCGAGGGGCGTGCTGGTCACGGGAGGGTGCTCCTGTCGGGACGACGGCGTTTTCGGGGACGTGTCCCATCCTCGCGGCCGTTTTGCGCCTTGGAGTCAGCCGCTGTTCCGGTTCAGGGGGCAGCCTCGGGTCGGACCGCGGACGGTCTTGTCATACCTGGGGATGAGGGCGCGCCCTGAGCGCTCCCTGAGTGCTTCCTGAGCGCCGGCCGGGTACGACTCCTGTGAGTGCGTCCGTTCGGACGGTGAAATTCCGTCATTCCGTATACGCGGGTCCGTGCCGCCCGAAAGGCTATTGGCAAGTGCGGATGGCCCGTACCGGGGGCTGATGCACCCTCAGACGTCAATAAAATAAGACAACATCGGTTCGCTCGTCCGTTGTTCGAGGGATGCGTCCCGATAGGCTCGGAACCTCGATGCGGAGCCCATGGCCTGCCCGGATGGTGGAATGCAGACACGGCGAGCTTAAACCTCGCTGCCCCTCGCGGGCGTACCGGTTCAAGTCCGGTTCCGGGCACCTCCGACCCTTCTGTCCTTTTGCGTCCCTCAGGGGCGTCTTCGGCGACTTCATCGTGAACCGTTGACAGCAAGCGCGTGCCGTCGCAAACTCCCGTCAGTAAATGGTGAAGTAATTTTCACCAGACGAACAACGCGCCAGGCGAACAAGCACTGGACGAGCAAGCACTGGGCGAACAGGCCGCACTGCGGGCTGAGCGGAACGCGAAGGGGCGTGCCGGATGCGTACCACCGTCGGAATCATCGGAGCCGGGCCGGCCGGCCTGCTGCTGGCGCGGTTGCTGCACAACGCGGGGATCGACTCCGTAGTGCTGGAGAGCCGCGACCGGGCGTACGTCGAGCAGCGGCAGCGCGCCGGGATCCTGGAGCAGGGGACGGTGGACGTGCTGCGGGCCGCCGGGGCCGGCGGGCGGATGGACCGGGAGGGGCTGCGGCACGACGGGATCGAGCTGCGGTTCGCGCGGGAGCGGCACCGGGTCGACTTCCCCGCCCTGACCGGCGGCAGCTCCGTGATGGTGTACGCCCAGACGGAGGTCTGCAAGGACCTCATCGCGCTCCAGATCGAGGAGGGCGGCCCGCTGCTCTTCGAGGCCGAGGCGCTGGCGGTGGAGGGGGCGGAGAGTGAGCGGCCGCGGGTCCGCTTCCGGCGCGAGCGGCGCGAGGACGTACTGGAGTGCGATTACGTCGTCGGCTGCGACGGGTTCTGGGGGGTGGCCCGGCAGGCGGTGCCCGTCGAGCACTCCCGTGTCTTCGAACGGACGTACCCCTTCGGCTGGCTCGGGATCCTCGCCGACGTGCCGCCCTCCCACGACGAACTGGTCTACGCCCGCCACGACCGCGGCTTCGCCCTGCTCAGCATGCGCTCGCCCGCCGTCTCCCGGCTCTACCTCCAGGTGCCCGAGGGCACGGACGCCGGTTCGTGGGCGGACGAGGAGATCTGGGACGAGCTGGAGCGGCGCCTCGAGACCGCCGACGGGTGGAGTCTGGAGCGCGGGGCCATCACCTCCAAGTCCGTCACCCCGATGCGCAGTTACGTCCACGAGCCCATGCGGCACGGGCGGCTCTTCCTCGCCGGGGACGCCGCCCACATCGTTCCGCCGACCGGTGCCAAGGGACTCAACCTCGCCGTCGGTGACGTGGTGACGTTCGCCCGCGCGTTGGTCCACCTGGAGGAGACCGGATCGGCGGAACGTCTCGACGCGTACTCCGAGACCTGTCTGCGCCGCGTCTGGCAGGCCGAGCGGTTCTCGTACGACATGACCACCCTGCTGCACCGCGCCCCGGACGCGACCCCCTTCGAGGACCGCGTCCAGCTGGCCAGGCTGCGCCGGATCGCCACGTCGCGGGCGGCCGAGGCGGACCTGGCGGAGGGTTACACCGGGTTTCCTCTGGACTGATCGCCGCGGAAGTCCCGACACCCCGTCAAGCAGGGCGTAAGGGCCCTGTCACGGCTTGGTACCAGTGCGCGCGGGCCGGGAAACACACGCGTACCTTGGCAGCGTGAGGGAAAGATCCTCCCCAAGCAGTAGGGTCGATCCTTTGCCTACCCATTACCCTTGAGCCAAGGCCGCGCACGGTGGCCATGGAGGAGTGAAATGAGGAGCAGCAACCCGGTCTTCTCGCGACGGGGGTTCAGCCGCGACAACGGCTACGCGGGATTCAACGCGGCGCCGCAGGCCGGGGGACCCGCTGTCGGCACGCAGGCCAATCCGTACGCGCAGGGCGGCAACCCCTACGCGCAGAACCCCTACGCGCAGAACCCTTACGCCCAGCAGGACCTGCAGCACGGCGCACCGCCGCAGGCCCCGGTCTCCACCGGCCGGATGACGATGGACGACGTCGTCATGCGCTCGGCCATGACGCTCGGCACCGTCACCGTGGGCGCGATCCTCGCCTGGGCGCTGCTTCCGGTGTCCAGCACCAGCTACGGGCTGGCCATCGGCGCCGCGCTCGTCGCGTTCGTCCTCGCGATGGTGCAGTCCTTCAAGCGCACGGCCTCGCCCGCGCTGATCCTCGGTTACGCCGCCTTCGAGGGCGTCTTCCTCGGGGTCGTCAGCGAGATGTACAACAGCCGGTGGAGCGGCGCGCCCTTCCAGGCCGTGCTCGGCACCATGGCGGTGTCCGGAGCGACCCTCCTCGTCTACAAGGCGGGCTGGGTCCGTGTGACCGCGCGGTACGCACGCATCGGTATGACCATCGCGATCGCCTTCGTGGTCGTCATGGCGGTCAACCTGCTGCTCGTCGTCTTCGGCGTTGCGGGCGACGGTGGACTGCGCAGCATGGGCCCGCTGGGCGCGATCGTCGGCATCCTGGCCATCCTGATCGGCGCGTTCTTCCTGACCCTCGACTTCAAGCAGATCGAGGACGGCATCGCGTACGGCGCGCCGAAGGAGGAGGCCTGGCTGGCCGCGTTCGGCCTGACCATGACCCTCGTGTGGATCTACATCGAGATGCTGCGGCTGGTCGCCATCTTCAGCGGCGACGACTAGCCGAGCCCACCGGCCGAACGGGCCGGTGACCGGCCTGAAGGGCCCGCGAACCATCGGTTCGCGGGCCCTTTGCCATGGGGATGCCTGGTCCTGGTGGTGCGCGCTCAGAGCAGTTTGCGCGCGGCCCTCCTCAAGTCGTACTCATGAATGATCGCCTTGGCGTGGCCGTACGCGAGGTTGTGCTCGGCGCGGAGCCAACTGACCTTCTCCTCGAAGCGGAAGAGGGCGGGGCCTTCGTCGACGGTGCGCAGCCAGTCGGCGACTTCACGACCGGTGCAGTGGGGAATGCGGGCGAGCAGATTGCGGTGGGTCTCCTGGGAGAACACTTGGGACATCGGCGCCTCCGGACGCAATGGGGTGTAAGCCGGTCCTTCACGCCACGGTGCCTGAGGGTTCGGTTGTTGGCAACAGTCCCGTCGCGGCGCGTAGTCTCGCGGCGTGCTTGATACGACGCCGCTGACCCGAGCCGTGGACCACTTCGCCGACCGGTTGCGGGCCGCGCCGCAGAGCCGCCTGCAACGGGGGGCCGCCGCGGAGGCGCTGGGGCTGGCCAGGGAGTTGGCGCGGTGGGCGCAGCGTGTGGAGGACCCCGCGGCGGAGCCTTTCGAGATGCCGGACGCGGGGATGTTCGCCGTCGCCGATCAAATCACCGTCGCGGCGCATGATCTGGCGGTCGTCCTGAGGGACGAGAGAGAGCTGGCGGAGGCGGTGGTGCTGGTGGAGGAGGCGCAGAAGAGAGCCGGGGTGTGACGCCGGACAGGGACTTACAGCGACCTGCGGGGACCTGCCCACAGGGACCTACAGGGACCTACAGGGACGCTATGACCCTGTCCGCCAGGATGTAGATGTTCTCCTCGCCGCAGGCGAAGGTCAGGGCGTAGGCGCCGGAGACGCCGGAGCCGCCGAGGAGGACCGGGGTTTCACCGGCGCGCAGGGCCGCGGCCAGCCGTTCCGCGGTTTCGCGGTGGCCGGGGGTCATGCACAGGGTCGTACCGTCGGCGAAGACGTAGACGTCGAGGGTGCCGAGCGGGCCGGGGCGGACGTCCGCCAGCTCCGTGCGGGACTCGGCGAGCTCCTCCAGGCAGGACACCGTGCGCTCATGGTCGTTCACGACGGGTGACTGGACCGGGACGAAGTCCGGGTGCGAGGGGTGACGGCGGCGGGCCGCGGCCAGTTCGGGCGAGTCACCCGCGTACTCGTCGGCGTCGAGGCCCGCCTCGGTGACGGGCTCCAGGGGCTCCAGGCTCACGAAGTCCGACTCGCGGGGCATGAACAGTTCGCTGTCGGGCAGACCGAGCAGCGAGGGCGCGTCCGAGGCGTCACGTGCCTCCTGGGCGGCCCAGAACGCCCGTGCCTCGGCGAGCTCCCGCTCCCGCTCCTCGGCGAGTGCCTCGGCGACGGCAGCGCGTATCTCGTCCGTGTCCGCGGCCGAGCGCGCCGCCGGTACGAGGCCGTGCGTGACGGTCGTGGCGCGGCTCTCGGCCAGCTCGTCGTGCAGGGCCGCGATCTGCCGGCGCAGACCCTGCAGGGTGCGCAGAACGGCGACGCCCACGGCCGCGGTCGCGGCGGTGGTGAGCAGCAAAGCAATCGGCATGGCGCTCACTGACGTACTCCCGGTTCAAAGTCGACCCCCCGACTTCCTACATCAGCTTGAAGGGCGGACCATCCTGCTGTCAGTGCGTAACGTCACGAATAGGACAGGACTTTGGCCCTCAGGTTTAGTCGCGCAGCGGCTCTGACCTGCGTAAATCCCTCTCCGGGGGGAGATAGGTCACATCTTGGGGGGGATTGGATCACAAATCGGCCCAGAGTCCCGGTGGTTACCGGGCTCTGGGCCGATTCGGTCACGCTGGGCTCAGCGGTGGTCACCCGTACGGAACTAGCTGAGGCGCTCGATGACCATCGCCATGCCCTGGCCGCCGCCCACGCACATCGTCTCCAGGCCGAACTGCTTGTCGTGGAACTGGAGGGAGTTGATGAGCGTGCCGGTGATGCGGGCGCCGGTCATGCCGAAGGGGTGGCCGACGGCGATGGCGCCACCGTTCACGTTCAGCTTCTCCAGCGGGATGTTCAGGTCGCGGTAGGAGGGGATCACCTGGGCGGCGAAGGCCTCGTTGATCTCGAAGAGGTCGATGTCGTCGACGGTCAGGCCGGCGCGCTGGAGGGCCTGCTTGCTGGCCTCCACCGGGCCGAGGCCCATGATCTCGGGGGAGAGACCGGTGACGCCGGTCGACACGATGCGGGCGAGCGGGGTGAGGCCGAGCTCGCGGGCCTTCGTGTCGGACATGATCACGAGGGCGGCGGCGCCGTCGTTGAGGGGGCAGCAGTTGGCGGCCGTGACCATGCCGTCGGGGCGGAAGACGGGCTTGAGGCCCTGCACGCCCTCCAGCGTCACGCCCGCGCGCGGGCCGTCGTCCTTGCTGACGACCGTGCCGTCGGGGGTGGTGACCGGGGTGATCTCGCGCTCCCAGAAGCCTTTCTTGATGGCTTCCTCGGCGAGGTTCTGGGAGCGGACGCCGAACTCGTCCATGTCCTGGCGGGTGACGCCCTTGATGCGGGCGAGGTTCTCGGCGGTCTGGCCCATCGCGATGTAGGCGTCCGGGACGAGGCCGTCCTCGCGCGGGTCGTGCCAGGTCGAGCCCTCGGACTGGGCCACGGCCTCGGTGCGGGCCTCGGCCTCCGCGAAGAAGGGGTTGCGCGTGTCGGGGAGGGAGTCGGAGTTGCCCTTGGTGAAGCGGGAGACCATCTCGACGCCGGCCGAGATGAAGACGTCGCCCTCGCCGGCCTTGATGGCGTGCAGGGCCATGCGGCTCGTCTGGAGGGACGAGGAACAGTAACGGGTGATGGTGCAGCCCGGGAGGTGGTCCATGCCCATCTGCACGGCGACGATGCGGCCGAGATTGTTGCCCTGCTCGCCGCCGGGGAGGCCGCAGCCGAGCATCAGGTCGTCGATGTCCTTGGGGTCCAGCTCCGGGACCTTGGCGAGAGCGGCCTGAATGATCGTGGCGGTGAGGTCGTCCGGGCGGAGGTCCTTGAGGGAGCCCTTGAAAGCGCGGCCGATGGGGGAACGGGCGGTCGAGACGATCACGGCTTCGGGCATCACGGCTCCATGGGCGCTATGGGGTGGACGGGCAGGGCTGCTTGGGAAGTTACCCGCCCGTACCGCGCGGGTCACCGCTCCGGCGGTGTGACTAGGACCGCATTTCTAAGCGCTTGCTTTCCTCGCCTCGGTCGCTGGAGGCATTCAGGGGCGCGGGGATCCGGGGTGCGGCCCCGGCCCAGGGGCGCGGGGAACTGCGCGCCAAGCCCCCACCGGCCGGCGTCCGAAGAAAGCCGGGCGGGCCGGGAGCCGGGGTGACGCCCCGTCCTGGGGGCGCGGGGAACCGCGCGGCCGGCCCCGACGCGCCCGCGGCGGCAGGACACCCCCTCGGCGGCACCCGGTGTCTCAAGCGTCCGGTGTCTCACGCGGACGGTGTCTCACGCGGACGGTGTCTCAAGCGTCCGGTGTCTCAAGCGTCCGGTGTCTCAAGCGTCCGGTGTCTCACGCGGACGGTGTCTCACGCGGACGGTGTCTCAAGCGTCCGGTGTCTCACGCGCCCGGTGTCTCACGCGGACGGCGTCGGCGCGGGAGCCGGGTCCGTGGCGGGGACGCGCCGGCGCCGGCGGCGCTTGAGGAGGGCCCACGGGCCCCGCGGCCCCGTGGGCATGGCGGCCGTGACCTCCGTGCCCGGCTCGGACGCCGCCTCCGCCGCGGCCCGCGCGACCGGCAGGAAGCCCTCGCGACGGGAGACGTCCGGGCGTTCCTCCTCGGCCGGCCAGAGGCCCAGCGCCGCACAGACGGTGGGCAGGACGGCCATCGCCGCCGTCGCGTACCCCTCCGCCGAGGGGTGGTAGTTGTCGGGGCCGAACAGCTCGCGCGGATTCGCCTCGAACTCGGGGCCCAGCAGGTCGCCCAGCGAGACGGTACGGCCGCCCTGCTCGACCGCGCCGATCGTCTGCGCGGCGGCGAGCTGGCGCGAGGCGCGGCGGGCCAGCCAGCGCAGCGGCTGCTGGACCTGCTCGACCGTGCCCAGGTCGGGGCAGGTCCCGACGACGACCTCCGCCCCCGCCGTACGCAGCCGTCGCACCGCGGCCGACAGATGGCGGACCGACCGTGTCGGCGGCATCCGGTGGGTGACATCGTTGGCGCCGATCATGATCACGCAGATGTCCGGTACCCGCGAGGTGTCCGCGAGGGCGACCGCGACCTGCCGGTCGAGGTCGTCGGACTGGGCGCCGGGCAGCGCGACGTTGCGCATCTCGACGGGGCGTTCGGCGACCGCGGCGAGCCCGGACGCCAGCAGCGCGCCGGGCGTCTGGCGGGCCCGGTGCACGCCCTGCCCGGCCGCGGTCGAGTCACCCAGCATGGTCAGCCGCAGCGGCGGCCCGTCCTGCACGGCGTACGCGTACCCGTAGAGACCGTCGGCGCGGGGCGCGTGCGCGTGCCCGTTGCCCACATGGCGCTTCGCCAGCTGCACCTCGGCCAGCACCACCCCGACCGCCGCGGCACCGACCAGCCCGATCCCGCCGCCGCCGTACGCCGCGCCCGCCGCGATCCGCCGTGCCACCCTCGCCCTCGACAAGCTCGACATACGTCGCCGCCACCTCCTCGTAGCCGTACAACCACTGCTTGCCCCGTGGAGCAGGTCGGCCAATCTCAACGGCGAGTGAACCGTCACCCAGGGCCTTAGGCTGACGGGACCATTCCTGTTAAAACGCAGCTCCGGAGACAACGGTGCAATTCCACGACTCGATGATCAGTCTCGTCGGCAACACCCCGCTGGTGAGGCTCAACAACGTGACCGGGGGCATCCAGGCGACCGTCCTGGCGAAGGTCGAGTACTTCAACCCCGGCGGGTCCGTGAAGGACCGCATCGCCCTGCGCATGATCGAGGCCGCGGAGGAGAGCGGGGCCCTCAAGCCCGGCGGCACGATCGTCGAGCCGACCAGCGGAAACACCGGGGTCGGGCTGGCCATCGTGGCCCAGCAGAAGGGCTACAAGTGCATCTTCGTCTGCCCCGACAAGGTGAGCACCGACAAGATCAACGTGCTGCGGGCGTACGGCGCCGAGGTCGTCGTCTGCCCCACGGCCGTCGACCCGGAGCACCCGGACTCGTACTACAACGTCTCCGACCGGCTGGTCCGTGAGACGCCCGGCGCCTGGAAGCCCGACCAGTACTCCAACCCGAACAACCCCCTCTCGCACTATCACTCCACCGGCCCCGAGCTGTGGGAGCAGACGGAGGGGCGGATCACCCATTTCGTGGCGGGCGTCGGCACCGGCGGCACGATCTCCGGGACCGGGCGCTATCTGAAGGACGCGAGCGACGGCAAGGTCAAGGTCGTCGGCGCCGACCCGGAGGGGTCCGTGTACTCCGGCGGGTCCGGGCGGCCGTACCTCGTCGAGGGTGTCGGTGAGGACTTCTGGCCGACGGCCTACGACCGGACGGTCGCGGACGAGATCGTGGCCGTGTCCGACAAGGACTCCTTCCAGATGACGCGGCGGCTCGCGAAGGAGGAGGGGCTGCTCGTCGGCGGCTCCTGCGGGATGGCCGTGGTCGCCGCGCTGCGGGTGGCCGAGCGGCTGGGACCCGACGACGTCGTGGTCGTGCTGCTCCCCGACAGCGGGCGCGGTTACCTCAGCAAGATCTTCAACGACGAGTGGATGGCCGACTACGGGTTCCTGGAGGACTCCGGCCCGAGCGCGCGCGTCGCTGACGTCCTGAACGACAAGGCGGGCGGCACCATCCCCTCCCTCGTCCACATGCACCCGGACGAGACGGTCGGCGAGGCCATCGAGGTGCTGCGCGAGTACGGCGTCTCGCAGATGCCGATCGTCAAGCCGGGCGCCGGTCACCCGGACGTGATGGCCGCCGAGGTCGTCGGGTCGGTCGTCGAACGGGAGCTGCTCGACGCCCTGTTCACCCAGCGCGCCTCGTTGCAGGACCCGCTGGAGAAGCACATGTCGGCGCCGCTGCCGCAGGTCGGCTCCGGCGAACCGGTCGGCGACCTGATGTCCGTGCTCGGCAGCGCCGACGCGGCGATCGTGCTCGTCGAGGGCAAGCCCACCGGTGTCGTCAGCCGCCAGGACCTGCTGTCCTTCCTCGCCAAGGGCGGCGCCAAGCAGTAGGAGCGCACGGGCGCCCCGCGGGCAAGAAGGCGCCGGTCGGGGCGATTTCCGCAGGTGGCAGGAGGATATTTCCCGAAGTTCCCCTCCTGAGGGGGATCTTCCTGCCTTTCGGCAGGGAACTTCGCGGAAGTGGTACGAGCGCGTCACGTCCGCGCAGCACCCGCTTAACACGGGTCCGGCACATTAGTGGGTGTCGGCAGGGCGGGAGCGGCTCCCCGCCCCGGCCGACACCAAAACGGCGCCAAGGACCTCCGGAGCGGCTCCCGGACCTCCATGGACGCCACGGACGCGCAAGCCCGGCCCTGACCCGGCCCGCGTCCCTCGCGGGGACCGCCGTCGTCCCGCCCCCCGGTAACGGGGGTGCGGCGGTCCCCGCGCAACACGTGGAGAGGGCCCGGCACCTGTCACAGGCGCCGGGCCCTCTCCACGTGCACGACGATGTACCGCGCTCCAGGCCCCGCGTCTGCGGCATGATCCACCGGACAGGCCTAGGTCCTGTCGTCAAATTCCCGTCGTCCGCCCGGAGGGCGGGCCCTGCGGCGTCAGGTGCGTGCTCTCGGCGTGCCGGGCACAGGCCCT
>NZ_JBEYFS010000032.1:0-66729 GCF_040634475.1 Streptomyces sp. NPDC007095 | reverse complement strand
AGGGCCTGTGCCCGGCACGCCGAGAGCACGCACCTGACGCCGCAGGGCCCGCCCTCCGGGCGGACGACGGGAATTTGACGACAGGACCTAGGGCCTGTCGTTTTGATCAGGCCTGAGCCGCGCGGTCTGTTCAAGCGCCGTCTCGCTCGGTGATCACGTGGATCTATGAACCGCACTCGCCCCTGTTGACAGGAATCGGACCTGTCAGGTCCCCCCGCGCAACGGCCTGCCGGGCGCGGTCGGCCGCGGCGAGGTGAGGTGTGCCATCTCCTCCTCCGAGAGCCGCAGCTCGCCGGCCGCCATGTTCTGCGCGAGGTGGTCCTGATCGCCGGTGCCCGGGATCGCCAGCACGTGCGGCCCCTGCTGCAAGGTCCACGCCAGCCGGACCTGCGCGACGGACACACCGTGTGCGCGGGCGACGGCGCACACCGCCTCGCTGTCACGGGCAGCCGGACCCGCCTCGCGCCCGGAACCGGCGATCGCGAAGAACGCGACGAAGGCGAGGCCGAGTTCACCGCAAAGCTGCAGGAGAGCCCGGTCCTCGCTCAACTCACCGATCCCGTAAGGATTCTGCACGCAGACGACCGGGGCGATGGCCCTGGCCTCGGCCAGTTGCTCGGACGTGACGTTGGAGATACCGAGGTGGCGGATCAGTCCGGCATCGCGCAGTTCGGCCAACGCGCCGAAGTGCTCACCGATCGAGCCGGTCCGCCGACTCGGCGGCACGCGCAGGTTCACCACGTCCAGGTGATCGCGGCCGAGTTGGCGCAGGTTCTCCTCGACCTGGCCGCGCAACTGCGCCGGTGTGGCCCACCACCACGCGCCCGAGGGATCGCGGCCCGGCCAGACCTTGGTGGTGATGACCAGATCCTCCGGGTACGGCGCCAGCGCCCGGTTGATCAGCTCGTTGGCGGAGCGCGTCGCCGAGAAGTAGAACGCGGCGGTGTCGATGTGGTTCACGCCGAGCTCGACCGCCCGCCGGAGCACGCCGATCGACCGTTCGCGGTCGCGCGGCACGCCGCGGTCGAAGGGCGCGGTACCGGTCAGGCGCATCGCGCCGAACCCGACGCGGTTGACGGTCAGGTCACCGAGTTGCCAAGTACTTGTGGCTGCCGCGGTGTTCGTCCGTGGGCTCATGACATGGATCTCCTCTTGCAGGCCGGGAACGCGGAACCGGCGGGCGGCGTGGCGCATTAGGTGGCTCGGCTGATGAGTACCTTCGAAACGGTTCCACCAGTACCGGGGCAGGCTGGACCCGGGCACGAAAAAAGCCTCCCCGGCGGATCGGAGTCCGCGCCGAGAAGGCTCATATGACGACCGGCATCTTAGCAGCGTGGGCAGGGCATCCACCAGCAGGTCATCGAACTCGCCCCGTCTCGGCGGGCAGCAGCGGGTGGTCGCCGGTGTCGGCCGGTGCGAGCTCGCCGACCAGGGGAATTCCCTGGCCATCAGTCTTCACGGCGGTCCTGGTGGGGGCCGCTCCAGTCTCATGGGACGGCGGCGCCGGTCGGCGACGACCGGTCAGGACGCCGTGTTCATGACGTCGAGTGCGCTCTGCTGGCGGGCGGCGTCCGTGGAGTCGATCGGCCCGGCCCAGTGCAATCCGTACGCGTCGAGGGCGTTGCGGTCGTGGGCGTAGGCGGAGTCGGCCTGCCGCGTGAGGTACGAGGTGTAGGGGCGGTCGGACAGCTGGGCGTTGAAGGCGCTCAGTCCGCGGACGCAGGCGCCCTTGAAGGTCGGCCCGTCGGCCCCGCAGCCGTTCGTCTCGCACGGCTCGCGCAGGATTCCGCCGGAGTTCAGCGCCGCGGAGGTGGTCGAGGCATCACCGATCTGGCGGCCGGTGGTCAGCAGGGCCGAGTCCCCCGTCGCGCGGTACAGCTCGGCCAGTCCGCCGAGGAGTACGCCCTGGTTGTACGACCATGCCGTGGACCCGTTGTTGCGGCAGGTCGACAGGTCGATACCGTCGTTGACGAGATGCGAACCGTTGATCATGCCGGTGCCCTTGAACCACGACCACTCGGCGTTCGCCCGGCCGAGATGGACCGTGTCGCCGCCGATGCGGTTGTGCAGGGCGGCGTTCAGCTCCAGGTAGAGGGAGTTGGCGATCGCGTTCTTGTACGTCTTCGCCGTGCTCCACCACACCCCACCCCCGCACGTCGAGTCCCAGTACTGCGCCATGTAGTCCGCGTCGGCACGGGCGGTGTTCAGATAGCGGCTGTCACCGGTCAGGTCGTACGCGGCGACCCAGGCCAGCCCCCACCAGCCCGTGTCGTCGATGTAGTCGTTGCGGAACTGGCCGCCCTGGGCTGCGAGTTGATGGTCGTAGGTGTTCGCGATGGCGTACTTGTAACTGGGCATTCCGGTGACGCGGATGTTGTTGATGATCGCGGTCAGGGCGTTGGCGGAGTTCCACCAGCCGGTGGTGTCGAACAGGCCGGTGGAGTTGCTGTACGACTGCATCAGCGCGGTGGCCGCCGCCGTGGGGCGGCTGTACGCGTTCCAGGTGGTACGGGCCCATTCCGTGCAGGCGATCTCGGCCCGGTCCCCCGCCTTGCCGCAGGCCCGCATTGCGCCGACGCCGTTGTTGTTCCAGTCGTCGACGTTGTACATCAGTGTGCGCCAACCCCCCTGCCCCGAAGGGATGGTGGTGTCGCCGAGCTTGCTGCCCGAGCTCCAGGTGCGGCCCCCGTCGAACGATCGGTCGAGCCAGACCTCGTCGGCCGGGCTGCCGTTGGTGATCGAGGCCCAGCCCATCGCGTCGGTGTCGTCGAAGTGCAGGGCGAGGGTGCGGGAGTAGACGGTGGCCGTGACCGGCTGCCGGTCCTGCGGGGACAGGGCCGGGTCACGGCCGTCGCAGTACTTGTTGCAGATCGTCGCCTCGGGGGCGGCGGTCGCGACGCCGCCCGTGACCGTGATCAGGAGGGTCAGCGTCGCGATCAGACCGGTCCCAGTTCTCAGTAAGCGACTCACCATTGAGTTCATGTCAGCTCCGTAGACGTGGAGGGTGGGAGCGTCAGCCCAGACGCCACTGCTGGTTGGCGCCGCCGTTGCACGTCCACAGCTCGACCTGGGTGCCATTGACGTTCCCGGCGGGCTTGTCGCCTCCGGTGACATCGAGGCAGAGCCCCGACTGGACCCCGGTGATGGTGCCGTCCGGGTTGGTGCGCCACTGCTGATTGGTGCCGCCGTTACAGGTCCAGAGCTGGACTTTGGTGCCGGACGACGTGCCGTTGTCGTTGGCGTCCAGGCACTGTGTGCCTCCGTAGAGCCGCAGTTCACCGGCGGCGGTGAGGGTCACAGCCTGGTTGGCGCCCCCGCCGCAGTCCCAGATCTCGATCTTGGTTCCGGGGGTGGACTGGCCGTCGTACGCGTCGAGGCAGCGGTTGGAAGAGGCTCCGATCAGCGGGTGCGTCGTCCCGACGCTGGTTCCGCCGCCGACGGACACCCGGTACATGACCGAGCCGTGCCCCGGAACGTTGGCCGCGATGCTGCCGCTCGTACTGCTGATCACGTGCGACCAGAGGTTGTTCACCCGGTACGAGGACGCTGCCGGGAGGCCCACCGCGGAGGCCGAGGTGGTGATCGTGGCCGCGCTCGAGTTCTCGTTGAAAAGGACCACCGACACATCACCGTTGGCCAGGGGTTTGGTCAGGACGTGCAGACCACCCGACGAGGAGATCTCGGTGCCCTGCTTGCCCAGGGAGTCCTGGTCCACGGCGATGACGTCCTTGTTGCCGTAGAGGGAGAGGGTGGCGGCGGAGGCTTTGCGCAGGTCGGTTCCGGCGATCAGTGGCGCGGCCATCTCCGCCCACAGGCTGAAGTGGGAACGGTCCTCGGTGAACGACATGCCGTTGCCGACTTCGAGCATGTCCGGGTCGTTCCAGGCGCCGGGCTTGGCGTACTGGGCGAGCTGGACGTTGGCTTTGTAGATCGACACCACCGTGGAGAAGTTCACGTTGATGTCGCCGGTGGTGCGCCAGCTGTTGCCGACCCCCGCGCCCCAGGTCCACACGCTGGCGAGGCCCCAGTTGCAGAGGCTGTAGACCATAGGGCGGCCGGTGTTCGCCAGGGCGTCGCGCATGGCGGTGTAACGCTGCTGGTCGGGCACGTTCTGGTGGTTGCAGTTGTCGTACTTCAGGTAGTCGACGCCCCAGGAGGCGAAGCTGTTGGCGTCCGTCTGCTCATGGCCGAGGCTGCCCGGGAATCCCTGGCAGGTGGCGGTGCCGGCGCTCTCGTAGATGCCGAGCTTGAGTCCCTTGGAGTGGACGTAGGCGGCGGTGCCACTGATGCCGTCGGGGAACTTGGCCGGGTCGGGTACCAGTTGACCGGCGGAGTTCCGGGCGGAGGTCATCCAGCAGTCGTCGATGTTGACGTACTGGTACCCCGAGTCCTTCAGACCGGAGGAGACAAGATAATCGGCGGTCTGCTCGACCAGCGTCTCGCTGACGTTGCAGCCGAAGGCGTTCCAGTCGTTCCAGCCCATCGGGGGCGTCCGGGCCAGGCCGTTGTCGAGAGCGTGGACGCGCGAGGCCGAGCTCAGCAGCAGCAGGGGCGGGGAGAGCACCAACAGCAGCAGCGCGAGCACAGCCCTCAGGGGTCTCCATGGTCTTGACGGGGCGGTCATTTCTGCGTCTCCCATTTCGCCGTGGGGGCCGGACGTGTCCAGGTGTCCGGAGCTATGGAAACGTAACCATCGAGAAGATCTCACTACCCTGATCAGACGTCAATGGTCCGTACCACAAAGGCTGTTGGGGAGAGCCTCGGAGAACTGCCGTGACCATGCGGCCCGTTGACGACTCCATGTGACAGTGGCAACGTTTCCATCGCCGGACGCCTGTACGACCCGTACAGGCAGCGGCGCTCAGAATGGAGGCGTTCCGATGCGCTTGAATCCCTCTCGCCGGGCGCTGGTCGGCGGCGGCATTGCCGCAATGGCCACGTTGACCACGGCCAACGGAGCGTCCGCCGCAGCAGACTCGAGCAGGTCTCAACACCGGTACCGCACCGAGGCGTTGTCACGCGGCATCGCCGCCTACGCCGCGCTGGAGAGACACCTGGCGAGCAAGGACGGCTCAGGTCTGGTCCGCGAGCAGTATCCGGCGGCCCCGGGAGACAACACGTACTCGTACGAATGGCCCTTCTCCCAAGTACACACCGCTGCCCTCGACCTCGCGGCGGTCGACGCCCGGTACTCGGCGGAGGTGGCCGAGCGGGCGAAGGCGCAGGAGCACTACTGGAACGCCGGCGGCGGCACGACCGAGCAGCCCGGGTACGACTCCTACCCTCGCGCCCCCTACGGCTCTGGCGGCGACATGTTCTACGACGACAACGAATGGGTGGGCCTGGCAAAAGTCCAACTCCATCTGCAGACCCGGGACTCGGCGGCACTGGTCCGGGCCCGGGAGATCTTCGACCTCGTCAGGTCGGGCTGGGACACCGACTCCACCCACGCCGCTCCCGGCGGTGTCTTCTGGACCCAGGCGAACTGGAGCCAGGACCGCAACACCGTCTCGAACATGCCGGGCGCCCAGCTCGCGCTCCGACTGCACCAGATCACCGGCGAAGACGGCTACCTGGACTGGGCAAGACGGTTCTACGACTGGACGAACACGTATCTGCAGAGTCCCGGCGGTCTGTACTGGGACCATCTCGACCTGAAGGGCACGGTCGAGAAGACCATCTGGTCGTACAACCAGGGAGTGCCGGTCGGCGTCAACGTCCTCCTCTACAAGACGACCCACGACCGCACGTATCTGCACCGGGCCGAGCGGATCGCCCAGGCGGCCTACGCCTACTACGTCACGCAGGGACGGCTGTTCACCCAGCCCGTGTACTTCAACTCGATCTTCTTCAAGAACCTGCTGCTCCTGGAGTCGGTGACCGGGGACGGCAAGTACCACGAGGCGATGGCTGATTACGCGGACGAGCTCTGGTCCACGACGTGCGATCCCGGCACGGGGCTTGTGCACTTCGACTCGTCCGGCGGCACCGAGGCGATCCAGCAGGCGGCCTTCGCGCAGCTCTACGCCGTGCTCGCGTGGCCGCGCGAGCTGTGGCCGACGCTCTACTGAGCCTCTACCGGGCAGCCGTCTCCCCCGTGCCACGGGCGATCAACTGCGCCGGCAGCACGGTCCGGTGAAAGGGGGCGTCCTCGCCGTTGATGCGGTCGATCAGCAAATGGGCGGCGCGGCGGCCGAGTTCCTCGATGTCCGAGGTCACCACCGTGACCGGGGTGGGGAGCATATCGGCGAGCTTGAAGTCGTCGAAGCCCACGATGGCGATACGGGCGTGCAGTTGCTGGCTCGCCCGCAGGACGCCCTCGGTGAGGAAGCCCGTCGTCGAGAAGATCGCCGTCGGCGGGTGCGGCGAGGTGAGCAGGGCGTGGGTGGCGGTGGTGGCCTCCTCCGTGGTGCCGCGCCGCAGGGTGACCACCAGAGTTCCGTCGGCGTCGATGCCGCTCTGCCGCAGGGCCTTGCGGTATCCGCGCAGCCGGCGGCCTGTGGTGTAGTACGAGGGGGCGACGAGGATCGCGATCCGGCGGTGGCCGTGGTCGATGAGGTGCTGCGTCGCCATGCGTCCCCCGCCCTCGTTGTCGACGAGGACGACATCGGCCTCGGCTCCGGTGGCGGGCCGGTCCACGAAGACGATGGGCACCTGGTCGTGACCGTTGACCTCCTGCAGAAAGGCGTGATCGCCCTGGTCGGGCACGATGATGAGCCCCGCCACGCGTCGCCCGATCAGCTCGCCCACGGCACGACGTTCGACCTTCGGGTCCTCGTCGGCGGTGCTGAGGAGAACGGCATATCCGGCTTGGGCCGCCACCTCGACGGCCGCCTTCGCCAAGGACGCGTAGAAAGGGTTGGTCAGGTCGCCGAGCAGCAGGCCGATGGTCATCGAGTTCTGCCCGGGGCGCAGGGAACGCGCGATCTCGTTGCGCTGGTACCCGATCTCGCTGATCGCCGCGTTCACACGGTCGGCCGTCTCCTCGCGGACCGTCCCGATGCCGTTGACGACGCGGGACACGGTGACAAGGGCGACTCCGGCCCGCTCTGCGACATCGCGCATGGTCGGCCTGGTGTTCTGGCGCTGCGGGAGACGACTGCTCACGTGGGGCGGAGACCAACTTTCCTTACGTGTCGCGGCCACCTGAGAGGGTGCCGCGCGGGCCTGACCGGGCGAACGCCCTCAGGATACGTTTCCGGTCTCGTCGTACGCCCCGGTCGGCGGGCAAGCTGCCCGCCGACCGCGAGCGAGGCGAACCGGAGGCGGACACCTAACTGCTGCTCTTGATCAATTCGTTGATCTTGTCGGCCATGGTCTGCAGATCGGACAGCGGCTTCCTGCCCTGGAGGATGTCGGGCCAGTACGCCGTGACCAGGTCGCTTGCCTGGCTGGCCCACTGGGTGGTGAAGCGCACGCCGATGGTGGACGAGGCCTTCAGATCCGTCTTGACGGTGGAGGCGACGGTCGTCTGCCCCGCCTTGTCGAGGGCGTTGAAGTAGGAGTCCTGAGCATCGGTGTAGGCCGGTACCGCCACGGGCGAGTCGGGGAGCACCTTGGTCCACACGGTTGAGTCGAGGTACTTGAGGACCTTGAAGGTGGCGTCCGCGTTCTTGGTGTACGAAGGGGTGCAGATGCCCACGGCGTCGTACAGCGTGGCCGGCTTGTCGACCTGGGGCAGGGGCGCGAATCCGTACTTGATCTTCGGTTTGTCCGTGAGGAAACCGGCGGCCAGCCACTGGCCGCTCCAGAGCATGGGGATCTCCCCGGCGGAGAACAACGACTGCTGGTTGGAGATGTCATAACCGGGGGGCGCTACGGCGCCGCTCTTGATCCCTGCCACGAGCTTGCCGACGCCTTCGGTGTACGTGGGGTCGACGGTGACCTTGGTGGGGTGGTGGACGTCGTCGGTGAAGGGCGCGCCGCCGGCGGACTGGGAGTAGAGGCTGAGGCTGAAGGGGGCGTCGAGGGCGGTCATGGCGTCGGCGACCAGGCCGT
Organism: Streptomyces sp. NPDC007095; assembly: GCF_040634475.1. Classification (NCBI taxonomy): domain Bacteria; kingdom Bacillati; phylum Actinomycetota; class Actinomycetes; order Kitasatosporales; family Streptomycetaceae; genus Streptomyces; species Streptomyces sp. NPDC007095. The sequence goes on along the minus strand of NZ_JBEYFS010000032.1, from coordinate 58,731 downwards.
ACTTGGCGCCCTTCTCGTGCAGCTTGGCGGCGGCCTCGTACATCTGGTCCCAGGTCCAGCCGGCCGCGGGTACCGGAATCCCCGCTGCCTTGAAGGCGTCGATGTCGTACCAGATGCCATAGGTGTTCATCAGGGAGGGGACGCCGCCGATCTTGCCGTCGGCGGTCTTCCAGTTCTTCATGGCTGTGGAGTCGAAGCTGCCCGTGCTGAAGGCGCCGGAACCGGAGAGCTTCGAGGACCAGTCGGTGAGCAGTCCCTGACCGGTGTACTGCTGCTCGGTGTCGTTGCCGCACCAGAACAGGTCGGGGAGTTTCCTGGCCTGGGTCAGCGCCGAAAGCTTGTCGCTGTAGTTGCCGTTGGGCGTGTCGATGCGTTTGACCGTGATGCCGGGGTCCTGGAAACCGGCCAGGGCCTGGTCGATGAGCTTGTTGGTCGCGTTCGACTCCCAGGTCATCACGGTGACCGTGGTCTTCCCGCCCGACTCCTGACCCGAGGAGCCGCCGCAGGCGGAGGTGGCCAGCAGTCCGCCTGCCGCCAGCAACGCTCCGGCGGCATGGAGTGTTCGTTTCAACGTGGCCTCCTGGTAAGTGGAGTGGGGTCGGCTGACGAGGTGCGGGTCAGCGTTGGTTGACGGTGCCCAGAGCGCTCAGGCCTTGGATGAAGTAGCGCTGGGCCACGAAGAACACGGCCAGTGGGGGCAGCATGTAGAGCAGGTTGGTGGCCATGTAGAGGTTCCAGTCCGGGGTCTGGCCGGCGAACTGGGAGACGAAGGAGGCCATGCCGACGCTCAACGGCCACTTCTGTGACGAGTACAGGTAGATCAGCGGGTTGAGATAGTCGTTCCACGACATCTGGAAGGCCAGGATGGACATGGTGATCCAGGCCGGTCGGGTAATGGGCAGCATGACACTCACGAAGATCCGGAAGTGTCCCGCGCCGTCGACCTTGGCGGCCTCGTCGATGGAGTGGGGAATCGACAGGAAGTACTGGCGGGCGAGGAAGATGAACAGCGGATTGCCGCCCAGCCAGGCCGGCACGATCAGCGGCAGCCAGGTGTCGTACCAGCCGATGTCCTTGAACAGCTGGAACAACGGGATGATGCCGACCACCGGTGGCAGGAGCATGCTGCCGACGAAGACGTAGAAAAGGATCTTCCGGCCGGGAAAGCGGAGCCGGGCCAGGGCGTATCCGGCCATCATCGATGTCATCACCCCGCCGATCACCGAAAGACTGGTGATGACAAGGGAGTTGAGCAGCAGCCGCGGGAAGTGGATCGCTTTCGGCCCGTCGATGAAGTTCTTGAAGTGGAACTCGTGGGGCAGCAGTTTCGGCGGCACTTCGAAGACGGCCGAAGGGCCTTTGAGCGCGACGGTGAGCATCCACAGGATGGGCAGGATCATCACGGAGCTGATGAGCAGCGCGACGGCGTACCAGGACGCGGTACGTGCGGCCCTGCTGGGCGGTCGGCCCGCAGCTGCGCTGTGGGGCGGCTGCGGAGCGGTCGGCGGCGATGTCTTCGTGACGTCAGGAGACGTGGTCACTGTAGGTCCAAATCGAGGAGAAACGAGCGGTGGCGGCGATCAGGACGACGATGACGAGGAAGAGCACCCAGACCTGGGCGGAGGCGTAGCCGAGCTGGGCGACCCGGCCGAGCGAGGGGAAGCCGTTGGTGTAGATCGACAGCATCAGCACCCTGGTGCTGAACCCCGGCCCGCCCATCCCGTCCGGTGAGAGGATCTTCGGCTGGTTGAAGGCCTGGAGGGCGGTCACCATCTGCAGTACGACCTGCAGCACCATGATCGGGTTGATCAGCGGCAGGGTGATCCGGAAGAACACCGTCCTGGGTCCGGCGCCGTCGAGCCTGGCTGCTTCGTAGAGCTCGGTGGGAACCGCCTGGAGCGCGGCGAGGAAGATGACCATTGTCGAGCCGACGCTCCACAGCATGACGATCACGATCGAGGGCATCGCCGAGTCCGAACCGGACAGCCACTCACTCGTAGGGATGTGCAGCCACGTCAGCACCTGGTTGGCCAGGCCGACTTGGGGATTGAAGACGAACTTCCACAGCGTGATCGTGGCGACCACCGGCAGTACGACGGGCAGGTAGCACAGGGTGCGCAGCAGGCTGACCCCCCGCATCCGCTGGTTGCAGAAGACCGCCAGGGCCAGCCCGGTGGCCAGCGACAGCGGTACGTACAGGACCACCAGCAGCAGGGCGGCGCGTACCGAGGGCCAGAACGACGGATCGGTGGTGAACATCCTTCGGAAGTTGTCGAAGCCGACGAACTTCGGGTCCGACAGGCCGTTGTACTGCGTCAACGCGAAGTACGCCGACCGGATCAGCGGGTAGACGACGAACACCGTGAACCCGATGAGGGCCGGCGCCAGGAACGCGCACGCGGCCCGGGCGTCCGACACGAGCTTTCTGCGCCGCAGGCGCGGAGGAGCTGTCACACGCGTTCACCTTCTCCCTCCGAGGAGTTGGCGATGGCTCAGTCCTGGGCGCGCTCGCCGGTCTGGTGGCCGCCAGCTCCCTCAAGGTAACGTTTCCATTCCCCATTGATCACACCGTGGCCCAGGCCGCAAGGAGGAGTCAAGAGGCGTGATGGTAACGTTTCCCATTCCCGAATCTTCTCCGCCCTGGGACGTTCCGGAGTCCCTGAGGACGCTCGGAGGGAAGCTCGCCACCGAACTGCGGGGCACCGGCCCGGCCGCGGACATCGTCGCGGGCTGTCTGACCAACACCTGGGCCACTTCGATGAGTTGGGGAACTCCTGCGGCCTCTCGGGCGGCGGAGGTCTTCGTCAGGACCGGCGACATTCCGGCGATGTGGCTGCGTGACAGCACCGCCCAGATGCGTCCCTACCTGGCCCTGGCCGCGGATCCCCGGATCGGCGATGTCCTGGTCGGCGTATCGCGCCGTCAGATCCGCTGCGTCCTGCTGGACCCGTACGCGAATGCCTTCAACGACGGCCCCACCGACGCGCATGGCGAACCCGCCGACCGCCCTGCGCCGGAAAGCTGGGTCTGGGAACGCAAGTACGAACTCGACTCGCTGTGCGCGCCACTGCAGTTGGCGTACGCGATCTGGCGGGCGACCGGCCGCGTGGACCACCTCGACGACGGCTTTCGCCGCGCCGCGTGGACGATCGTACGAACCTGGCGTGTTGAGCAGGCGCACGAGCGGTCGCCGTATCGATTCGTCCGGCCCTCCGGCCCCTTCTCGGCGGACACCCTTCCGCTCGGCGGCCGCGGCGCGCCGGTGGTGTGGACCGGTATGACGTGGTCGGGCTTCCGGCCGAGCGACGACCGCTGCACGTACGGCTATCTCGTGCCGGCCAACGCGTTGGCGTCGACGTGCCTGCACGGCCTGGCCGTACTGGCCGAGTCCGTCCTCCACGACACGGAGCTCGCCCGGACGTCCTTGACGCTGGCGGACGAGATCGATGCGGGAATCCTGGCGACCGCGGTGGTGGAGGCGGCCGGCGCGTCCGTGCTGGCGTACGAGGTGGACGGCCGGGGCCATGCCCTGCTGGGCGACGACGCCAACCTCCCCAGTCTGCTGAGCCTCCCCCTCAGCGGCTGGTGCGCCCAGGACGACCCGCTGTATCTGTCCACTCGGCGGCTGGTGCTGTCCGACGCGAACTCCTCCTACTTCCGCGGCAGGTTCGCGTCCGGGGTGGGCAGCGCGCACACCCCGGACGAACACGTCTGGCCGCTGGCGATCGCCGTCGCCGGGCTGACCGGCGATGAGAACGACGCGGCGCGGGCTCTGGACACACTGGCGGCCACCACCGCCGGCACCGGGCTGATGCACGAGAGTTTCCATGTCGACGACCCCGGGCGGTTCACCCGGGACTGGTTCGGCTGGGCCAATGCCATGTTCTGTGAACTCGCCCTCGACCTGTGCGGGCACGGCGTACGCCACCTCTTTCCCAGGCACCCGCGCATCCCGCGTGCCGCCCCGGGCGTCACCTGAGAAACGCCCGGTGCGGCCCGCCGGCTCGCGTCCCTGCCTCAGTGCGACGAGATGACAAGACAGGGGCGATCCGGCAACCGGCTCTCGAAAACGACGCCCTGCGCGACGGCGCCACGGTCGTTCCTCTCCACTCCCGGAGCCGGATCACCCCGCAATCCACGCACTGACCTGGTGCCGGTCGGGGCGCTGAGCGCGCACGGCGGGGCGGCGGCACCTGCACCCGGCCGGTGCCGGGTCGTCGCACCTGTCCTCGGTGCATGGCATGCCGAATCAGCGAACTCGTGATCGACGCCGAAGACCCTGGCCGACTGGCCGCATTTGGGTGCGACGTCCTCGGCTACGTCGAGCTGACTCGAGAAGGTGACGGCAGCATCGAAATCGGCCCGGCCGGCGCCGGATTCGGCGGCGCGCAGCCAACCCTCGTCTTCAATGCGGGCCGCGACCCCCGGCTCGGGAAGCTCCCGCTGCACATCGATGTCAACGCCACCGACCGCGACCAGGACGCCGAGCCGGCCAGGTTGCTCGCGCTGGGCGCTGTGCCTGTCGACATCGGCCAGACCGGAGAAGAGAGCTGGCATGTGCTGGCCGACCCCGAGGGCAACGAGTTCTGCCTCCTGCGCACGCGACTCAAGCCCGTCCGACGTCCCGCCACATCGAACAAGGCACAGCGGACCGGTGACTCCCGCGGGCGGGGTGAGGTGGCCGGCTCGCTGATGGCGACGACGACGCGGTCCACACCGTGGGTCTCTTCCGCGGTGAGCTCGGAGTCGTAGCGCCTCGCTCTGCAGGCGAGCCCCCATAAGCCACACCAAGGTGAGACGAGCGCCTTCCGGTATGGACAACGGACAAGCTCCAACCCCGTCCATGACTTTGGTTCATACCGTCGGCTCGTGCCGACCGGAAGAGTCGGCACGAGCTCGGCAAGGGCGACGGCCACGGGACGTCCGCAACGTCAGACTCCGGCCGTCTCCGGTCCTGCGCATACGGACGGGCGCTACCGGAGCAGCGGGATCACCGCCTTCACGGCCAGCGTGAGTGTCGTCGGCCGGCCCCGGGTCAGTCCGTGCGCTGCTGCGGTTCGGACCGCCCGGTGCCGTTCCCGGTGAGAGCCGTGCGCGCGGCCTGCAGCAGTTCTTCGGAGATCGGGTTGCCCCGGGTGGCGCGGGCGAGGACGAAGGCACCGGCCATGGTGCAGAGCTGGGCCATGCCGTCGTCGTCGCCGGTGGCCAGCCGAGCGGCGCGGTTGCGTACCCCGTTCACGTAGACGTCCTGGGCGCGGGCGGTCTGGTCGGGCTCGCGCCCCAGGTCAGAGGCGAATCCGGAGACGGAGCGGCCCTCCCTGGCGTGATCGCGGTGCCGGACCGAGAGGTAGTGCTCGATCAGCGTCCGGCGGGTGGCCTCGTGCCCGTGTCGCCGGACCACCTGCTGGCGGCGACCGTGGTGGCCTCCGTCGCAAGGGAGTACGGGAAGCTGGACGTCCTGGTCGGGCTGTCTCAGATGACGGTGTCGCAGATGACCGCCACCAGTACCGAGGAGTCGGACCAGCAGCGGCTGCACTGGCTGGCGGAGCAGGTACTGAACTGGTCCGGCCTGCCCGTGGTGCACGTCCGGCCGACGTCGTTCCTGGACACTCCGCTGTTCACCGCGCTGGCGGCGCGGTCGATCCGGGAGAACGGCACGATCGCGCTGCCATTCGGCACCGGGCGGACGTCGCCGGTCGCCGTGGAGGACGTCGCCCGGGTGGTCGCCACCGTGCTCAGCGACCCGGCTCCGCACGTCGGGCAGGTCTACGAGCTGACCGGGCCCCGCTCGGTCGGCATGAAGGAACTGGCCGAGGAGTTCTCGCGGGCGCTGGGACGACCGGTGACCTACGTGGACGTGCCCCCGGAGCGGTGGGAGGCCGAGCTCCCGAGGCCGGGGACGGCGCCGCGCCTCGCACAGCACGTCGCCGTCATGGGCCGGCTGCACCGCGAGAACCGCTACGACCACACCGCCGACGGCGTCGAACGGGTGACGGGCGTACCTGCCCAGACGATCGAGGCGTTCGTGGCCGCCCGCAGGGACTTCTAACTGGGCTGAGCCGCCCCGTCCAAGGCCGGCCCCGGGGCGACGACTGCTGTCGCGGGGCCGGCCGGGGCCTCTTGGCCGTGTATGCCCGCCGACAAGAACGCGCACGTCGTTCAGCTACGGCGGGGATCATCGCCGCCGAGCCCGACCACCGAAACTCCCCCGGGGCCGGGCTGGGAACGGGCAGTGCTGTTACCGGCCGCGGACCCGGCCCGTAATCCGCTTGACCTGGGCACGGGTCAACGCTGCACTGTGGCGGGACACCACGAGTCGTGGTGCCGCTATCCCGGGGAGGCAGTGGCAGCAATGGAGATCCGTCCCACAACCGACCAGGACCTTGACGTCTTCGTCGACACACTCCATGCCGCGTTCGGGCGCTTCCCGGACACCCCGGCCGAGGGCGGCGGCGGGGTCTGGTGGTCGGCACTCGAAATGGACCGCAACCTGCTCGCCATGACGGCGGACGGGCGGCCCGTCGGCACCGCCGGTGCGTACTCCTTCGAGCTCACCCTGCCCGGTGAGATCCTCGTCCCGGCCGCCGGGGTGAGCTTCGTCGGCGTCCTGCCCTCGCACCGACGCCAGGGCGTGCTCAGCGCGATGATGCGCCATCAGCTCACCGAGCTGCGGGCCCGAGGGGAGTTCCTCTCCGTACTGCTGGCCTCCGAGGCCCTGATCTACCGCAGGTTCGGCTACGGACCGGCGACCTACACGCAGCGGCTGACGGTGACGCGCCACCAGGCCACCCTCGCTCTCCCCCGGGCGCGCGGGACGGCCGACGCCCCAGCGACCGGCTCGGACACCGGCACGATCGAGCTGCTGCGGCGAGCCGAGTGCGGCGAGATCCTGGAAGAGGTCTACGACCGGTACCGCCGCGCACAGCCCGGCGCGTTGTCCCGGCCGCATCGCTGGTGGGCCTTGGGCGCGGGGCAGCCCCCGGTCTCACCGGCGCCGCGCTACGTCGCCGTCCACCGGGACGCCGACGGCGTCCCGGACGGGTACGCCAGCTATTCGGTCGGCGAGCCCGAAACCTTGACGGTCGATGAGACCGTCGCCACCGACGACGCCGTCTTCACGGCCCTGGCCCGATTCGTGCTCGGACACGACCTGGTCGCTCAGGTCGTGTTCAAGCACTTCCCGCCCACGCACCCGCTGCGCTGGCAGTTTGCGGACTTCCGTGCCGGTCAGGTGAGCGGCGACACCGACTGGCTCTGGGTGCGGCTGCTGGACGTCCCGCGTGCGCTGACCGCGCGCGGCTGGTTCATGGACGGCGAGCTCGTCCTCGACGTCGACGACCCGTTTCTCGGCGAGCACGGCCGCTACCTGCTGACCGTCCGGGACAGCAAGGCCGACTGCGTCCCGACGGACCGGGAGCCCGACCTGTCCCTGGACGTGAGTGACCTGGGCTCGGTCTACCTCGGCGGCACCGCCCCGAGCACGCTCGTGCGTGCCGGACACATCCAGGCCCACCGCCCGGGCGCGGCCACCCTCGCTGACGCCCTCTTCCGCACCGAGCGCTCCCCGCACTGCCTGCACTGGTTCTGACCGCGCGCGCCGACCCTGCACGAGTCTCGTCAGGCGCCGTCTTCTTTGGCTGGATGGCGCGTTCGGTTTGATGCGGAGGGTCTCCGTACCGTGTACCGCCGCTCCACCTCGTGGTCCTGGACGCGCTCGGCAGCCGTAGTGACAGTCGCCGTGGTGACCGAGGCCAGTGTGACCGGAAAAGTTCGCCGCGTCGGTGTCGTCCTCGGATTCCTCATGGTGGGGGTGTGAGTGAAGCCAGCGCCATGGGCCGCATTGCACCGGCGGCGGCCGAGCCGAGCAACAGTTCGGTCAGGTCATGGGGCTGCGCCTGCTCACCGCCGATATACGCCGTCGACGCGGTCCGGCACGAACGCCCGGACGTTCACTCCGCCCGCAACGACATGGTCCTGGCCCTGCGGCAGTCTCAACGGTGGCGTGTTGCCACCGAGCCGGTTACGCCGCAGGGTTGCCAGCACGGTGGCGTCCAGCGTTTCCCCGCGAGTCGGGCGGCTTGCGGCAGTGGCCTCGAATTGCTTGTTGAATGCCAGGGCCTCGGCGAGGCAGTCCTCATCGGTGATCGTCATGCTGTCGACAGTCGCCCCTGTCCGCGACAACGTCCTGTCACCCTTTCCTGGTGAGCTGCGTCACAGCCCTGTCGCGCCGCCGGCCATCCCAACCACACCGCCCAGACCGGGAGTTGCACCTCTGTCCCGCGCCGGCGCAACGCCAATGCCATCGTGTGCGGGTGAAGGACGGTCAGGCGGCGTCGGGCGTCCGTTTCCCCTCCTGTTGCTCCCACTCGGCGAGCAGCGCGTCGAGGACGTTCAGGGCGCGCCAGGTCCGTGTCATTCCGAACGGCGCGGTGACGCGGACGGCGGCGCGGACCTCATCCGGTGTCGCCCCCGCGCCCAGTGCGCGGCCGACGTGGGCGCGGAAGCTTTCCTGGAGGGTCTGGTAGAGGACGTCCACCGCCATCGTGGCGAACGCCCGTTCGCGGACGCTGATGCGGGACATGTCGGCCCGCATGCGCGACTGCAGGTCCATGTAGTCGGCCAGACCCGGGTCGAGGGCTTGGACCTGGGCGCGCATCGCCGCGGGAAGCGGACTGCCCGTGCCGTCCGCGTTCACCTCGTGGCCCTGGCCGGTCGGTCCGGGCAGGCCGTGCTCGCGCTCGATCTCAGCCAGTCGCACCAGCGCGGCTGTGCCGCCGGGTATCCGCTGTCGTAGGAGATGAAGCGAAGCAGTTCGCGCAGGTCGTCGGCGTCGATGCCCTGGTCCAGGGCGGCTCGCACATGCAGTTCGTACGGCATTCCGAGGACCTGTTCGCACACGTCGGCGACGAGGCTGAACCAGGCTGCGCTCGCGTGGCGTCAGTTCCGGGCCCTCGCCCGCGAGTCGAAAGCTCGCGGCAGCCATCTCCGCGAACACCGGGTCCAGCTCGACGATCGCACGCTCAACCGGCGCACGGACATGTCCTTCAAGGAGGAGATGGCCGCGCGGACGACCGCGGCGATCCGTCGCTGCATGGACGCCGGACTGGCGCCGCGGGGCGATACCGAGACCGTATCCCTGGGTCTACGGACGGCCGTCCATGGCGCGGTGTCACTGCGCGTCAGCCAACCCGAGCTGCCCTGGCCCCCGTTGGAGGAGCAGGTCGACCGGTTCCTCACGAAACTGGTCGGTGTGCCGCCCGCGAAGGGGTGACGGAGCGGCGCGGCCCACAGCCCCGCACAGGGTCAGCCGCCGGAGGACACCGGTGGCAGGGACGTGTCGTTCTGCCGGAGTTCGACCAGCAGTTCGTTCTGCCCGGCCAGCAGCTCCGTGAGGATGCGGCGGGCCGCGCGCAGGAGCTCCGCGACGTCACCGCCGGCCAGCGCGTAGCTGACGGTGGAGCCCTCACGAATGGACACCACGATGCCGGAACGACGCAGGACGGCCAACTGCTGCGACAGGCTCGAGGGCTCGATGTCGAGGTCGGCGAGCAGGTCCCGCACCGGGACGGGGCCGTGTTGCAGCAGCTCGAGGACCCTGATGCGCACGGGATGTCCCAGCATGCGGAAGAACTCCGCCTTGGCCTGGTAAAGGGGGACCCGCATCGGTGCTCGCTCCCTGCCGCGTGGGGATGGTCGTCACATGGTGCGGCGACACCCGGAAGACGCCGCCGCACCATGTGTCCGTCACTGCCGATCCTTCTCGCTCACGGCCGTGCGCATCCACTTGTTGGGGTGATGCTGATGTGGTGACTTGAAGAAGTCTTCACATCGTGGGCACACGTCGGGCCGAGGATCCGGTCGGCCTAGACTTCCAACTGCTCTTCAACGCGCTTGAGTTGGTGGCGGGCCATCGCCAGGTTCGAACGCGCCTTGTCGAGCACGAGGTAGAGGAACAGACCGTTGCCGGCGCGTCCGGCGACCGGTCGGATGAGGTGGTACTGCGTTTCGAGAGTGATCAGGATGTCTTCGATCCGGCTCTTGAGCCCCAGTTGCTCCATGGTCCGCACCTTCGCGCGGACCACATCCGTGTTTCCGGCGGCAGCGATCATGAGGTCGAGGTCCTTGCCCCCGCCCAGCGTGCCCAGCGCCATGCCGCTGGTGTAGTCGACGACGGCCGCCCCCAACGCCCCCTCGGCCGCGGTCATCATTTCCTTCAGCGACACATCCACACTTGCCATAGCGCCTCCCCTTGATTGTCGGCTGTGCGGCGGGATCGGGGATGCCCGTCCCGCCGCGTGACCGCACCGTATGCGGACGGCCGAGGCGCCTACGGGGGTATCTCCGAGGCTGACGGCTGGCGATCGGAGATGAGCGCGACGGCATCGTTTCTCGACTACTACTGCCCCATTGTGGCCAGTGCGGCGAGGGTGGCGTCGAGGTCGACGGAACGGGGCTGGTTGAGCGGGAGCTCGGCCAGAACGCGGGCCATGGCGCAGCTGCCGCTGACGGCCGAGCAGACCAGGCCTCCGGCGACGCCGACGGACAACCAGCGGGCGGCCGCCCGGCGCTGTCCGACCGCGAGTCCGGCGAGGATCAGGGACCCGGCGACGAAGCGGACCTGACGGCCCATGGGCCAGACGCCGCGGGCGTCGGCGGGGCGGTGCAAGTCGTGTCCGTGCCGGCTCCAGGCGATGATGCCGCCGGTGAGGGTGGCGGCGGGGACGTTGTGTGCGATGCGGGTGGCGCAGGCCTGCGCGGAGCGGGCGCCGGAGGCGCACACCATGACGAGGTCACCGCGCTCGGCGGCGGACTTCAGGACGGTCACGGCCGCGTCCAGATGGTCCAGGGGGATGTTGTGGGCGCCCGCAATGTGGCCCGAGGCGTACTCACCATGGGTCCGCACATCGATGACGGTCAGGATTGCGGACGGCGGCGCCGGTCTTGGAGGTGGGCAGATTGGCGACGTCGCCGAGGGCGAATACATTGCGGTGCCGCGGGTGTTGCAGGGTGTGCTTGTCCACTTCGACGTGGAGGTGGAACCGCGGGCATCACCGTCGCGGCCCGCCTGCGGAGCGTCGGCGTCTGCGACGTCGCGGTGCTCGAACCGGCCGACGTCCACCGGTATCAGCCGCTGTGGACCCTGGTCGGCGGCGGCCAGGCCCCACTCGGTGTCACCCGCCGCCCCGAAGCCTCCGCCGTGCCCAGGCAGGTGCACTGGATCCGCGGGGCCGCCACCGCCGTCGACCCCGAGGCGCGGACCGTCACCACCGCCGTGCACCGCGCTATCGGCTACGACCACCTCGTGATGGCCCCCGGTCTCCAACTGGACCGGGATGCGATCCCCGGCCTCGATGCCGCCGTCGGGCACGGTGCCCGTATCCAGCAACTACGCTTTCGAGCACGCCCCGTACACCTGGGAACTCATCCGTGGCCTGCGCTCGGGCACCGCGACCTGGACCACTTCGCCGAACGCCACCCGGGCTGCCGAGCCGCCGAGCCGCCGTGTCAGCTCATGGTGAGCACCATCCGGAAGCGGGCGGCACCGGAGAGCATCTTCCGGTACGCCTCGTCGGTCTCGCCCAGCGTCACGACCTCGGTCATCGGACGGATGCCGTGCAGGGCGCTGAACTCCATGGTGTCCTGGATGTCCTGCGAGGTGCCGCTGGGGTGCCCGCTGACGGCCTTGCCCGCCATCAGCAGCTGGACCGGGCTGATGCCGAGCGGCTCCATGTCCACGCCGACGACCACCAGCTCACCGCGGGGACGCAGACCGTCCACGGTCGCGGTGATCGCGGCGGAGTTCGACGCGGTCGCCAGGACGACCTGCGCACCCCCGAGGGACTGAAGCGCCTCGGCGACCGGAGTGCCGGCCGTGCTGTCGATGTAGTGGTGCGCGCCGAGCTGCTTGGCGAAGTCGGCTTTGTCGGCACCCCGGGCGATGGCCACGGTCTCGAAACCCATCGCGGCCGCGTACTTCACCCCCAGGTGTCCCAGGCCGCCGATGCCGAGAACGGCGACCAGGTCACCCGGCCGCGCCGAGCTGCGCCGCATGCCGTTGTACACGGTCACCCCCGCGCAGGCCAGGGGCCCCGCGTCGGTGGCCCCCAGCCCGTCGGGGATCCGCGCCAGTGCGTCCACGGGCACGACCACCGTCTCGGCGTAACCACCGTCGTACGCCCATCCGGGGACCTGCAGGTTCTCGCACACGATGAAGTCGCCCTGCCGACAGGGTGTGCAGTGGCCGCACGCGCCGCCGAACCAGCCCACCGCCACCCGGTCGCCCACCTGCCAGCCCCAGTCCTGCGTCCCCTCGCCGAGCTCCGCGATCCGACCGGCGACCTCATGCCCGGGGACCACCGGGAACGTCACGCCGGGCACGCCGGCGTTCACGAAGAGGGTGTCGCTGTGACACACCCCGCAGGCGTCGACGGTGACCCGTACGTGTCCGGGGCCCGGCTGCGGCACCTCACGCTCGACGACCTCGAACGAACCGCCGGGGGCGGTCACCTGCGCAACGTGATAGGTAGTCATCCGGATCCCTGCCTTGGAGAGTCGGTCTGATCTAGAAGCGCTCCGCCCGCAGGTGGTCACGGGGCCGGCGACAGGCGCGGGCCGCACGCGGACGACCCACGAACCCGACCGGCTTGCTTCACTCCGGTGGCGGTGTCGGCCGGCGGCCGGGCGGGATCCGCCTGCCGAGCCTCGGCGGGCCACGGACGGACGGGCGCGGGTAATCTCACGCTACTTCAGGTCACAGCAGGACGCTCGGCGAGTTCGCCGTCCACCGCGTGCGCGGCGGCGCCACCGGGACGAGCGGCCTGCCGGTGCTGGTGGAGCGGCCGTGGGCACGCTGGAGACGTCCTGGGTCAAGGCCAGTGCGGCGGATCAAGGCCGGAGGGACGTAATGGCGCCTCATGAGCACAGATGGGCGTGCCGGATCCCGCGTCTTCGCCATGATCCGCCGGACAGGCCCCAGTCCGGGCCGCCACTCGCGAGCCGCGCGTTCACGGCGCACCGCAGCCACGGCGTCCCGCGACGCCCCCTCCGAAACGCCCCCTCCTAGGCGCCGAGGCGAGCGGCACACCGCTCCCCTCGACCGCCCGTCACCCCACCGCCCACGACCTGCCGGACATGGGCACCCGACTGTCCGCCCCGGGCGGAAACCCAGCCGCCTCGGCTGTCACACCCGATCCCCCACGGGCGCCCGGAGCGAGCGCAGCCGACCGCCATGGATCGGTGTCGTGTGCCAGCGCACGGTGAAGGTCCCCTCCGGCAGCGAACAGGTCACGGTCAGTCGGTGCGGCGTCTCCAGGAACAGCACGTCGAGGCGCAGGGTGTCCTGGTCCGTCCAGCCTCCGCTGACCGCCGTGGCCGGGCCGCCCGCGTCGACGGTCCAACCGGTCGCGCCGAGCCGCAACTCGATGAGCTCGTCGTCCTCCGCGAGCGACACGGCCCAGCCCTTCCCGTCCGCGTCGGCCGTGACCGTGACGCCCGTGAGGGTCCGCTGCTGCGGACACTCACCGTCCTCCGGCGCGAACACGGCGCTCCTCCAGTCGTCGCCCCGCGCGGGCGGCTCGGGGCTCGCCTCGACCGGTGGCAGGGCCAGCTCCGCGAGGCGGCGGCGCACGCCCTCGTCCGCCGTGCCCGGGAGCGGTTCGGCACCGAACGCCGGGAGGAGGTGGCGCCACACCAGGTTCAGCAGACCCTGCATGTCCTCGGCCGCCGCGGTCGTCGCGATCACGGCGTCGTGCTCGGGCAGGACGAGACAGAACTGCCCGTACGCGCCGTCGCCGCGGTACCCGTGCCTGCTCCTCCAGAACTGGTAGCCGTACCCCTGCTGCCAGTCCGACAGCGCGCCCTCCTGCGTACCGTCCGCGGTGGAGATGTGCGCGCGGGTCGCTTCCTCGATCCATGCGGACGGAAGCAGCCGACGCCCCTCCCAGACACCGTCCTGCAAATAGAACTGGCCGAGCCGGGCGATCGCGTCCGTCGTGGCGTGCAGACCGCTGAAGCCGAGGTCACGCCCGGGCGGCCGCTGGAGCCAGGCCGTCTCGCCGATGCCCAGCGGGTCGAACAGCCGGGGCCGCAGATAATCCGTCAACGACTGGCCGGTCAGGCGCTGGATGATCGCGGCGAGCGTGTACGTGCAGGGCTGGTTGTAGGCGAAGACACTCCCGGGATCCCGGTCCGGCGGGAAGAGCAGGAACCCCCGTACGATCTCGTCGCGGTCGCGGCGGATCGAGGTCGCGTAGGTCTCTTCGATGTGGCCGCTGGCCATGGCCGCCACATGGCGTACGAGCATGGCGCGGCTGCGCGGATCCGTGATGTCGGCCTCGAACTCGGGGAAGTACGAGATCACGGGGTCGTCCAGGCGCAACAGGCCTTCGGCGACGGCGAATCCGGCGGCCGTGGACGTGAAGCTCTTGCTGAGCGAGTAGAGCAGGTGGCGGCGGTCGGGTGTGTACGGCGCCCACCAGCCGGAGGCCACGAGGTGCCCGTGGCGCAGGATCATCAGGCTGTGCGGTTCGATGTCCGCCGCCGCCTCGACGGCGTCGAGGAAGGCGTGAATGCCCGCGGCGTCCACCCCCTCGGCGGCGGGGGTGCTGGCGGGCAGGGGACGGGAGCTCATGAAGACTGCCTCCGGGCGGCTCGGGCGGTGATGGAGCGGGGCACTGTGGGCATTCGACATCTTTCCGTCGGCGGACACCGTCTGTCCACGAGGTGCGTGCAGGACTCTTGAGGCTGAAGTGACGTGATGCGTAGGATCGTTACCACCGGAATGAAACGTTTCAATTCATCGCTTCACCATCGACTTCACCATCGAGGGGCGACACATGGCCAAGGATTGGAACCGCCGCGTCTTCCTGCGCAGCTCCGTCGTCGGACCGGGCGCCACCGTCGCACTCGGGTCCGGGGGCGTCCACACCGCCTCCGCGGCCCCCGGAGCGAGCGCCGACGCGCCGCCGGAGGGCGGGCTGCGCATCGAGCGCACCACCGTCGAGTACGCCGAGACGCTCCTCGGCACCGAGGTCGAACACCCCAGACTTACCTGGGAGTTGGCCGCCCCGGGCCGGGGGGCGCGGCAGTCGGCGTACCGGGTACGGGTGGCACTCACCGAGAAGGACCTGCGCGAGGGGCGCCGTCCGGTCTGGGACTCGGGGCGCGTCGAGTCGGACCGCACCGTCGGCATCGCCTACGCGGGGCCCGCACTGCGGCCCCGTACCCGCTACCACTGGCAGGTCAGGGTCTGGGACGGTGACGGCCGCCCGTCGGCGTGGAGCACCCCGCGCTGGTGGGAGACAACGTTGCCAAAGGACGGCTGGCAGGGGTTCTGGATCGGGGCGGCGGCCCTTCCCGAACCGCCCGGCTTCGACGGGGCGTCCTGGATCTGGTCGCCCGGCTCGACCACCGGTTCCGCCCCCGTCGGGCCCCGTTGGTTCCGTACCGCGACCACGCTCCCCACCGGCACTGAGGTGCGCAGGGCGAGACTGGTGGCCACGGCCGACGACGACTTCACGCTCTACGTCGACGGACAGCAGATCCTGTATCAGCCCCAGCAGACGGACGCCTGGCGCACCGGGCATCTCGCCGAGGTCACCGAGCAGGTGCGCGGGGTGAGCGGCGGGCGGATCGTGGTCGCCGCAGTCGCGACCAACCGCGACAACGGGTCCGCCAATCCGGGCGGGCTCCTGCTCCGCCTGATCGTGGAGACCACGTCCGGCGACACGGTCGAGCTCGTCACCGGCGACGGCTGGCGCTGCGCCGACAGTGAGCAACAGGGCTGGCAGCGGCCCGACTTCGACGACACGGGCTGGTCCGGGGCCGCCGTGCTCGCGCCCTGGGGCCAGGGCCCCTGGGGCACCGGGGTCTCCGTCGGTGTCCCGGAACAGCCCGCTCCCCTGCTGCGCCGGACGTTCAGCGTCCCGAAGGACGTCGTGCGCGCCCGCCTCCACATCAGCGGACTCGCCTACTACGAGGCCGAGATCAACGGCATCCGCGTCGGCCGTCAGGTCCTCGACCCCGGCTTCACGGACTACGACGAGACGGTGCTCTACGCGGTGCACGACGTCACGGACCGCGTCCGGCGCGGTGCCAACGCGATCGGGGTGACGCTCGGGCGCGGCTTCTTCGGCCTGACCACCCCCACCGCGTGGAACTGGAACCGAGCGCCCTGGCACGGTGAACCCCGGCTGCTGGCGCAGCTGGAGGTCGACCATCCGGACGGCTCGCGCACCACCGTCGCCACGGACGGCACCTGGCGGATCACCGACGGACCGACCCTCTCCAACTCCCTCTACGCGGGCGAGACCTACGACGCCCGCAAGGCACCCCGGGGCTGGTCACGCCCCGGCTTCGACGACCGCTCCTGGCAGGAGGCCCAGCGGCAGACCGCGCCCAAGGGCACCCTGCACGCTCAAGGGCACGACCCGATCGAGGTGGCTCAGACCGTACGCCCGGTGGACATCAGTGAGTTGAGCCAGGGCGTGTACGTCGTCGACATGGGGCGGACGCTCTCGGGCTGGACCCGGCTGACCGTGCGCGCAGAGGCGGGGACGACCGTCCGGCTGGCCCACGGGGAGCGGCTGAACTCCGACGGCAGTGTGATCGCCCGCAACGACCTGGTGCCGGGCCGCTGCCAGACGGACGAGTACGTGTGTGCGGGCGGCGGTGCGGACGAGGTGTGGGAGCCCAGGTTCTCGTACAAGGGCTTCCGTTACGTCCAGGTCAGCGGGCTGCCCGCGAAGCCGGAGCCCGAGCAGGTGCTCGGCCGGGTCGTGCACACGCGGGTGGCGTCGACGAGCACGTTCTCCTGCTCCGAGCCGTTCTACGAGAAGTTGGACGGGGCGATGCGCCGCACCGTCCTCAACAACCTCCACGGCATTCCGACGGACACTCCCGTGTACGAGAAGAACGGCTGGACCGGCGACGCGCAGCTCGGGACGCCGGTGATGGCGTACGCCTTCGGTGTGCACCGCTTTCTGACGAAGTGGCTGGGTGACCTGAGGGACAGTCAGAACGCCGAAGGGCAGCTGCCGGTGATCGTGCCGAGCGGAGGCTGGGGCTACCACGATCTGGCCCCCGCTCCGGAGTGGACGACGGTGTACCCCTTCCTGCTGCGGGAGATGTACCGCGTGTACGGGGACGAGCGGCTCGCCCGTGACCACTGGGCGCCGCTCATCCGCTACCTGGACTGGGAGATCGGGCGTCTCCAGGACGGGCTGGCGGTGACCGCCCTCGGCGACTGGCTGCCGCCGGGCTACGGCGGCAACCCGCCCGAGGACACCAGGCTGACCGCCACCGCCTATCTGCACCGCGCGCTCACCGGAACCGCGGAACTGGCCGACCTGCTGCGCGACACCGAGGTGGCGGCCCGCTACCGCAAGACGGCCGAAGCGCTCAAGGAGGCGTTCAACACGGCGTTCCTCGGCGCGGACGGCCACTACCGCACGGCGAAGGACCCCGACTACCGCCAGACCAGCAACTGCGTCCCGCTGGCCTTCGGGCTCGTCCCGGCCGGCGCCCGGGCGAGCGTCGTCGACTCGCTCCTGGCCGACATCGCACGGCGTGGCAACCACCTCAACACGGGGGCGCTGGGCACCAGCGTGCTCCTGCGCGAGCTCTCGGCCCAGGGGCATCCCGAGGTGGCCCACGCCCTCGCCACCCAGCGCACCTACCCCGGCTGGGGGTACTGGTTCGACAACGGTGCCGACACCATGTGGGAGATGTGGCCGCTCGACTCCCGCTCCCGGGACCACTACTTCCTGGGCACCGTGGTGCAGTGGCTCTACGAGAACGTGGCGGGCCTGCGCCCCGGCGACGCGGGTTACCGCACCTTCACGGTCCGCCCGGACGGCCGTACGGGCGTGGACTGGGCCCGTACCTCGGTGCGGACCGTGCGCGGCCTGGCGTCGGCCGCGTGGTCCGTCGTGGACGGGACGACCCGGCTGTCGGTGGGAGTGCCGGTCGGGGCGGCGGCAGAGGTGCACGTGCCGGCGGCCGACCGCTCGGCCGTCGCGTCGCCGGACGGTGCGAGGTGGCTGCGCTCGGAGCCGGGATTCGTCGTGTACGCGGTACCGCACGGGAGTTGGGAGTTCGTGGCGCGCGTCTGAGTCACGCCCGGGGACGCCGCGGCACATCGGCGCGGCCTGGGACGGAGGGGTTGTGCAAGCCGTGTCAGAGGGTTGCGCAGGCGGTGTGAGGGCTTGTCGGATCGCCGCCATAATGCCGGAATGATCAACCCCTCCCCCACATCCGCGCCGGCGCCGCGCGTCCCCGTCGTCATCATCGGTGCGGGACCGGCCGGGCTCACCGTCGCCAACATCCTGCGGGCCGCGTCCGTCGACTGCCTGGTCCTGGAGACCGAGAGCCGGGAGTTCGTCGAACAGCGGCCCCGCGCCGGCTTCATCGAGGAGTGGGCGGTGCGGGCGCTGCGTCAACGGGGGCTGGCCGAAGGGCTGGTGGAGCGAGCGCAGGCGCACAGCGAGTGCGAGTTCCGGATCGACGGCGAGCGCCACCGCTTCCGGTACGCCGCGCTGACCGGGGACCGGCACTTCGTCTATCCGCAGCCGCTGCTGGTGACGGACCTGCTGCACGAGTACGCCGACGTGAAGGGCGGCGAGATCCTTTTCGGCGTGCGTGACGTGGCCCTCCACGGCATCGACGGCGACCGGCCGGCGGTGCTCTACACCGATCCGGAGACCGGTGAGCGCCGGCGGATCGACTGCGACATCGTCGCCGGCTGCGACGGCGCGCGCGGAGTGACCCGCACCCATGTGACCCCGGACCGGGGCACGGTGGCCCGGTACGACTACGGGGTCGGCTGGCTGGCGCTGCTCGCCGAGGCACCGCCGTCCAGCGACTGCGTCGTCTTCGGTGTCCACCCGCGCGGATTCGGCGCCCACATGGCCCGCAGCCCCGAAGTCACCCGCTACTACCTGGAGGTGGCGCCCGGCGAGGACCCGGAGAACTGGTCGCACGACCGCGTGTGGTCGGAGCTCCACGCCCGGCTGTCGGCCGCCGGAGCCCCACCGCTCACCGAGGGGCCGCTGATCGAGAAACGCGTCCTCGACATGCACAGCTACGTCGTGGAGCCGATGACGTACGGTCGGCTGTTCCTGGCCGGCGACTCCGCACACCTCGTCGCGCCGATCGCCGCGAAGGGCATGAACCTCGCGCTGCACGACGCCCTGTTGCTGGCCGACGCGCTCGTCGCCCACTACCTGAGGGGGGACGCCGACGGACTGCGCGGCTACTCGGCGGCCTGTCTGCGGCGGGTGTGGGAGTACCAGGAATTCTCCCAGTGGTTCGCGGAGTTGCTGCACGGACCGTCCTCGGGCGATCCGTTCCGGGCGGGTGCCGCGCGAGCCCGCCTCCGACGGATCCTCGGCTCACCCGCGGCGGCGGCCACCTTCGCCGAGTCGTACATCGGCAAGGACACCGGCCCGATGTCCACGACGGCACCGTGAGATGAACCGCGGCGGGGCGAGGCCTGAATTCTTCGCACTAGTGCGCTACGCGCAAAGAATTCCGGAAAACGGGGCCCCGGAATCGCCCGCCTTTGAACACACAACGTCACACCCGCCGTACAACCGGGAAAGGTGAAAGTCCGGTGCGCAGCGAGGGATGACCATGGTCAAGGTGCAAGTCTCCACGGATGAGTTGGTCGCCGGAAGATACCGACTGCTGGAGGTCGTCCACCACGAGGAAGGGCGTGACGGCTGGCACGGTCAGGACGTCGAGTCAGAGCGGCCGGTCACCGTGACCCGCTCCCGGCTCCCGGCCCATCTCCGTGAGGAGGCGGAGCTGCGCACCGCGGTCCGGATCACCCGGGAGTCGGAGGCTCTCGGGCTGGTCTGCCCCGGGCGGGTGTCCGTCGTCGTCGACGTCGTCGAGGACCACGATTTCCTGTGGACGGTCACCGCACGGCCGGAGGGCGTTCCGCTGAACGCGCTCCTCGGACACGGCCCGGTGGGCTATGTCCGCGCGGCCCAAATCGGGCTCGGCGTCCTCGACATCCTGGGCGCGGCCCATCAGGAAGGGATCGCACACGGCGACCTCAGCCCCGGCCAGGTGTGGGTCTCGGAGCGGGGCGGGGTCACGGTGGCCGGCTTCGGGCTGATGGGGGCCAGCGCGTCCCCGCGCGTCACGGCACCGTCGTACGCCTCACCCGAGCAGGCCCGTGGCGAGGGCGGTGGACCGGCCACGGACCTGTGGGCGCTGGGCTCGATCATGTACGAGATGGTCGAGGGCCGGCCGGCCATCCGGGACCGGGGAGGGATCGAAGCGACGTTCCGCGCCGTGCAACGGCTGCCCATCCGGGCCCCGTTGAGCGCCGGGCCGCTCAGTCCGGCCATTCAGGGGCTCCTGCGCAGGGATCCGGTGGAGCGGGTGCCCGAGTCGGTCGTGCGGGAGGCGCTCACGCGCATTCTCAAGGCGGAACTCGACGAGGACTCGATGCCCACCGAGACCCTGCCGGTCTTCCGGGACCTCGACGCCCCGCCTGCGGGGCGGGTGTGGGGCAAGGTGCCCCTCAGCCGCCCGGTACTGCTGGGCGGAGCGCTGGCCGTGACGGTCGTCTGCTTCGCCGGGCTCACCGCGGTCGGCGGGCTGTCCGAGCGCGGCACCTCCGTGTCCGGCCCCGCGCCGTCACCTACGGTTTCCGCCAAACCGTCCCCCACGCCGAGCGCTTCGCCCAGCAGCTCTGTTCCCCAGCAGGCCCCGTCGACGTCCCCCGCCCCTTCTTCTTCCTCGTCCGCTTCCGCCTCCCCTTCGCCGTCCCACACCGTCACCGAGGATCCGCCGTCCGGTTTCTTCCGCTACACCGCGCCCCAGGGCTTCTCCGTCGAGCTGCCCAAGGGCTGGAAGCCGGTGCGGACCGAGAACTCCGCCGACGGCTCCTACCGGGTCACGCTCGGCGCGAGCGGAGACCCGCGCACGCTGGTCGTCACCTACAGCACCCAGCTCACCTCGGACCCCGTCGCGGTCTGGCGCGAGGTGGACACCTCGCTGCGCGGCGACTCCATCGCCTACGAGCGGCTGGGTGACATCCGCGCCGTCACCTACCAGGGCTACAAGGGCGCGGACATGGAGTGGCTGTCGACGAACGACAACGTCCGTGAGCGCACGTTCGGGCGTGGCTTCCTCATCGGTGACCACGAGGGCTTCTCCCTCAGGTGGACGACCCCGGCCGCCGACTGGGACACCACCGCCAACCAGGCGGCCCTGGCCACCTTCCTGCGGACCTTCAGGGGCGGATCACAGTGAACCCGTGCCGCAACAGCCGTCCCTGCGCATCAGCCGCCCCACTTCGAGCCAGTCGTCCTCGGTCACGGCGCGCCAGCGCTCCGATGCCGAGACCTTCGACGGCGGCTCGAAAGCGGCCACCAGGTCCTCCGTCACGTACGGCGTTCCGCCCCTCAGCACCGACACGGTGCGGACGAGGGTGTCGAAGTCCTCGAAGGGATCGCCGTCCACCACCGTGAGATCGGCGAGTTTCCCCGGCTGTACGGTGCCGAGGTCGCCGTCGAGACCGAAGAGGCGGGCCGGCAGGACGGTCGCGGTGCGCAGCGCCCCTGCCGGGGACAGTCCGCCGCGGTGCAGGGCGCGCAGGCCCAGGTGAAGGGAGAGCCCGACCGGTACGAGGGGCTGGTCCGTGCCGAGCGCGACGAGACCGCCCGCGGCCAGCACCCGCCGGTAGACGTCCGTCTCGGTGCGCAGGGTGGCCAGTTGGGCCGCGGTGGGCGGCACACCCGCGGATTGCCGTACGGCGGCGGAGTCCCACGGGGGCATGACGACGGTGACACGTGGGTCCTCGGCGAGCCCCGGATCGGCGCCGAGCAGCGGCGCGGAGGTGAACGGCGTGGCGACGAGGGCGAAGTTGAGGCCCTGCCCGGTGTAGATCTCCAGGACGTCCTCGTACGCCCGCCCGGTCGCGGTCAGGGCGTGTCCGAACTCCCCGCGCTGAGTGGCCAGCAGATGGGTCGTCAGATCCTGTCGGCTCTGGACGCCGGGTGACAGGAGATGGCTTCCCGAGCGCACCCCGAGCCGTTCGTGCGCGAACCGCGCGGCCTCCTCCATCACCCAACTCGGTGCCCGGACATAGGTCTTGACGAAGTCCCAGTCGAGGGCGGCACCCCGCTCCAGCGACCTGCGCAGACCGTCTTTCGTGCGGTGGGCGCGCCCCATGCTGTAGGCGACCCGCGAGCCGTCGAGCAGTTCGCCGGTCGTCAGCAGCCGGGGTCCGGCGAGCTGACCGACGGCCACCGCCTCGCGGATGCGGGCCTGCTCGTAGGCGAATCCGCCCAGGGAGACGGCCGTGGTGATCCCGTACGTCAGTTGTCCGACGGTCTGGCGGCCTCCGTAGGTGCTCTGCCAGGGGTGGGTGTGGGTGTCCCACAGCCCGGGGATCACGGTGCGGTTCGAGGCGTCGATCCTGTTGAGGGCGCTACGGCCGCGGGCCCGGTGCGGCGCGACTTCGGCGACGCGTCCGCCGCGTACGACGATGTCCACGTCGTCCCTGACCGACTCGCCGGTGCCGTCCCACAGGCGCCCGGCGTGCACCACCGTGTCGGCGGGGGCGGTCCTGTGCTGGTCGAGCGGGACCCGGACGGTGCGGCTCTCGCCCCCGTCGATGCCTATGAGCCGCAGGCGGCCCGCAGAGAGGTACAGGAGGGTCTTCGAGTCGCCGGACCAGGAGGGGTGGTCGGCGGGTTCGGTGGCGAGGGTGCGCGGGGCACCGGCCGGGGTGCCGTCGGGGGCGACGGGCAGCAGGCACAGCGCGGACTCGACGACGACCGCCATCCAGCGTCCGTCGGGCGACCAGACGGGTCCGGAGTCGTAGCGGTCGGCGATGCAGACGTGGGGCGCGACGGCGTGGAGGCGGTCGGTGCCTGTGGTGGTGTCGACGATCCGGATGACGTTGTAGCCCTCGCGGAAGCGGAGATTCAGGCGGTTACGGTCGCACAGCGCGACGTATCTGCCGTCGGGTGACCAACTGGGGCGGCCGGGCAGTCCGCCGCCGCCGAGCGGCGTCACCAGGACGCGTTCCTCACCGCTGCCCAGATCGCGCAGGACGAGCCTTCCGGTCATGTCGAGACAGGCGAGCCGCGTCCCGTCGGGCGAGAGCGCGGGATGGACGCGCCCGCCCGTGGTGAGCGCGGTCTCCTCGCCGGTGGCGAGATCGCGCCGGTACACGCCGAGCAGTCCGTCGCGGTCGTCGGTGTACAGGAGGGACCGTCCGTCGCGCGCCCAGACCGGTGCGAGCAGATAGCGGGTGGGCCCGGACTTCCGCAGTCGCTCGGGCGGGTGCCCGCCCGACGTTCCGGCGAGCCAGAGCGAGTTGAGGGCGGCGAAGGCGATCCGCCGTCCGTCGGGGGACAGCGCGGGCAGGTGGATGCCCCGCACCGGTCGCACCCGAGCCTCGCCGAGGTCGTACTCCTTGATCCGGTACCGGGGCCGGTCCACCGGCAGTTCGCCCTGGAAGGGGATCGGCTCGGTCCGCGCCGGCTTCTCCGGTCGTACGAGGGTGAAGCGGCCGTCCACGGTGAGGAGCAGCTCCCCCGCCGCGGTCCAGCGTGGCGGCACGGGTGCGAGGTCTCCGGCGAGCGCGACGGGCGTGCCGTCGACGACGAGGGTGCAGGAGGCGTTCGGGGCAGCGGTGACGCGCAGGTACGCGAGGCGGCGGCCGTCGGGAGCCAGGGCCGGGGTCATGACCTGCGCGGCCGTGGTCTCCGTGTGCTCGACGACGACCGGGCCCACGGCGCCGGCCGGTACCGCGGCGATGGTGCGGGCTTCGAGGCCGGGCCCCGTGGGCAGGCTGACGGCCTTCGCGCGGACGAAGAGGACGCGCTTGCCGTCCGGAGACCAGGTGGGGTCGAAGTCCTCCCAGGGGCCGTCCTGCAGTGGGCCGTCCTGACCGGTGAGCCCGGTGACGCGGGTCAGTTCGCCGCTTGCCAGGTCCAGGACGTGGATGCGGTACGGGCTGCCCTCGACCGGGTCGCCACCGCGCTCGGAGGCGAAGGCGATCCGGGTGCCGTCCGGGGACCAGGCCGGGGCGCGGTCGTCCCAGGGACCGTCGGTGCGCTGTCGTACGTCCGATCCGTCGGGGCGCATGGTCCACAGGTGGTAGCCGCCGCCCTGGTACGCGCAGAACGCGACGAGCTTGCCGTCCGGGGAGTGCGTGGGCCGGCTGGGTTCCAGGCCGGCCGGGGTGAGGGGCACGGCACGGCCGCCGGCGCGCGGGAGCGACCACAGCACATGCTGGATCTCGACGATCAGCCGGTCACCGGCCGGCGAGAGCGTGGCCGCGCCGTTGGTGGCCTCCGAGAACGACAGTGAGGGCGTGGCGCGACTGCTCGCCGCGGCCGCAGCGGGGACAAGGGCGGTGGAGGAGACGCCCACGACACCCGCGACGCCAGCCGCGGCGAGGAGTTGACGACGGGAGAGACGAGAGAGTGGGGGGAGCGAAGAAAGCGGGGAAAGCGGGGAGGGACGGGAGGTGGGGAGGGCTGCGGGGCTCCGGTCGCGTTCCATGACAGAGAACGCTTACTCATCTCAAAGCCCGGGAGCAACAGCGCCATTCACGCCAAACGGGTACGGTCGGCCTCCCTTGAGGTCAGGTCGGCGCGCGTCAATGGCCCTTGGCGGCTGGTCTTCGCTGGGACAGCCACAGGGCGACCGCCTCCGAGATGGGCTGGCCGGTTTCCAGTTCGATGAAGCCGAACTGCCCGCCCTGGTTGCCTTCCAGGAACCACCAGACGCCGTCCTCGTCCTCGGCGAAGTCGAAGGCGGCGTACGCGAGTCCGGTGAACGCGGTGTACTCCTGGACCGAGCGGGAGATACGGCCGGGCACCGGGGTGGGCTCCCAGCCGTGTCCGGTGTCGCCGAAGCGCCCGTCGACCTGCCCGGCCACGGCGACCTTCCGTGCGGCGAACAGCTGGTTGCCGATGCAGGTGAGCCGGATGTCGGCCCGCTTGGGGATGTACTGCTGAAGCAGCGCGGGACCGGCCGCGACGCCGGAGAAGTCCGCGTCGGGGCCGATCAGCGTGGTCGGCAGGGCCACCGGGGGTTCGCCGGGTGGCGGCCCTGAGGCGGACTTCACCACCACCTGCCGGTACTCCTCCACGAACTGCTGGGCCACCCGGGGAGCGGTGGTGATCACGGTCGGTGGGACCGCGAAGCCACTGCTGTGGGCGACTCGCAGCTGCCAGGGTTTGTGCCGGGCCTGCTCGGCCCGGCGCGGGTGGTTCATCCAGCGGGTGGAGGCGGAGTAGAGCATGCCGAACAGGGCCTGCTTGGTCTCCGCGGTGAGCCACGGTGAGGGCTCCGCCGCGTGCGCCGCGGGCTCACCCGGCCGACGTACCCACACGGAGCGCAGGCCGCCCATGCTGAGCACATGGCCGTTGACCGAGAGGTAGCCGTCGAAGTCGCCGTGCGCGTAGTCCGCGGACAGCACCGCCTTGCCCGGCAGGTCGGCCGGGTCCAGGCGCACCATGGGCACGCCCTGTTCATGCAGCCTGGCCACGACCATGTCGGCGGTGACGTCCTGCTCCGCCGTGAGAATGAGTACCGTCATGTGAGTGAGGGACCGTCAGTCGTCGAAGTGCGTCTGGGAACCGGCGGTCGAGGTGGTCGTGCCGGCGGCCATGAGGAGGGCGTGGTCGCTGACGGCCGGGCGGCCGTCCGGCAGCACGTTCAGTTGCAGGGACACGTCGAAGTGGTACGGGGGTATTGCGGCCGAATGCCCTGTGGGCAAGGCGTAGTTGAGGGTGAACGGTCGCACGAAAGATCCTCCCGCCATCTCACGAAGTTCTGCCCCCTTCCCTACGTGTCGCGACCGTAAGGAATTCATCACTTTCCGCCACATCGGGGTGAAGGGCATCACATCGCGTCGTTTCAGGCTTGCTAGTTTCCGTATTGCACGTGTGTGTGCTTGGTTGTCTGCTTGACCCAAGCCGAAAGCTTCGGCCAAGGCTTCATTCTCTGTAATCTAGACGCCGTCTTACCCAGGAGAGTTCCCGGTGACCGTAGTTCTCGATCCGAGTGCCCAATCCGCCCCGATCCAGGGCGTGTTGGACCCCATTTCGTGTGACGCACGCAACTTCGGGGCCTATGCGCGAACCGGTGGCTGGACCTTCGCCCTGAAGGTGGCGCGCAGTGTGCGCCCGGGTGGGCAGTCCGCCGACGAGACGCCGAAGGTGTCCGCGAAGGAGTTCGCCGAGCTGGCCGGTTGCTCCCCCGAACGGGTGATGCGCTACTACAAGGCCTGGGACAGGGCCGCCGACTACGGTCTCGTACCGCACTTCGAAGTCCTCGTCCCGGGCCAGGACATCGAGCTGCCGGACGCGGAGGCGTGGCAGACGTACTACGTGTCCCGCTCCAGCGCCTCCTCCGAGCGCGGCAGCGCCATCACCGAGGCCGCCGCGGCCGAGGGCATCCGCCCCACCAAGGCCCTGGAGGTCGCCGAGAACCCCACCGCGCTGCGGGCGGCGATCCTCGCCGACCCCTCCACGGCCCAGGCGGCCCGGACGGCGCTCCTCGACCGGGTGAAGGAGGACCCGGCGCTTCAGGCCGAGCTGGCCCGTGACATCGCCCGCACCGACGAGCTGAAGAAGGCGGTCGCCACCGAGACCAGGGCTGCCGACCGGATCGGCTACGTCCGCCAGATCGCGGAGAAGGGCCAGATCAGGACACCGGCCGGACAGACCCTCGACGCCCCGGCCGAACTGCGCTCCGAGGCCGAGCGCCACCTCTCCCTCCTCGACGAGCTGGACGAGGGCGAGGACACCGGCGAGTGGGTGACCGAGGCGTACGACACCATGAAGAACCTCGTCGTCGAGACCGTCGAGGCGGACCCCGAACTGCGCGTCCAGGAGCGCCGCACGAAGTTCTACAGCAGCCTGCAGAAGGCCACGGAGGTCTTCGAGGAGCTGACCTTCGACGACGCCGACGACATCTACGAGGACGACATGGTGCAGCGCCTGGAGGAACTCCAGCAGGCGATCGGATCCTGCATCACGGCACTTCGGAGCGCGGCTCCCCGCCGGTGAGCCGTGCCGGTGGTCTCCCGGGAACGGCCTGTTCCCGGGAGACCACCGGTTTCACCGGGGAAGACCTGCCGGGTCGGTCGCCCACTGGGTGTCGGGCTGTTCGGCGAGCCGGAAGGCGATCCTGCCGCCCTTCGTAGTCAGGCCGGCATCCGTCCAGGAGCGTTGCGTGGGACGCCCGTTGACACGTACGGCGTCGATGTAGGGGTGTGCGGCGTCCGCGCCGGGCGCGCCGATGGTGAGGTCGGCGCCGCCCGGACGGTCCACGACCGCACTCGGGAAGAGCGGGGCGCCCAGCAGCATCGAGGCACTGCCCGGAGTCTGGGGATACAGGCCGAGGGCCGAGAAGACGTACCAGGCGGACATGGTGCCCAGGTCGTCGTTCCCGGGCAGCCCCGAAGGCCCGGTGCCGTACACGGTGTTGAGGATCTGCCGTACCGTCGCCTGCGTCTTCCAGGGCTGTCCGAGGGCGTTGTACATCCAGGGCGCGTGGATGCCGGGTTCGTTGGTCGGGTCGTAGCGCAGCGGGTCGCCGCCGCGCACCGACCAGGAGCCGTCCGCCGCATGGAAGAACCCGTCGAGGCGGGCGGCGGCCTGCTCCCGGCCGCCCATCGCGGCCGCCAGACCCTGGACGTCCTGCGGCACCATCCAGGTGTACGTGGCACTGGTGCCCTGGGCGAAGCCGAGGTCGCTGCCCGGGTTGAACGGACCCACCCAGGAGCCGTCGAGCCTGCGGGCCTGGACGTAGCCCGCGTCGGCGGTGGCGGCGGGGTTGAAGACATTGCGCCAGTAGCCACCGCGCTCGGCGAACACGGCGGCCTCCTGGTCACGGCCGAGCAGCTTCGCCCACCGCGCGAGCGCGGAGTCGGCGACGGCGTCCTCCAGCGTCTCGGCGGCACCGCCCCAGCAGTGGCAGGCGTCCTGCGCGGCGTAGTGCGAGTTCAAGTACTGGGCGAGATTGGGCCGTTGACCCACGCACTGTCCTGGACAGCCCGCGTCCGAGAGACCGTCGGCATTCGGCACGGTGGCCTGCCGGACCAGCGAGTCGAAGGCGCCCTCGTAGTCGAAGTTGCGGACGCCCATGGCGTAGAAGGTGGCCAGGGTGGCCGCCGAGGGATCGCCGGTCATGACGTGGGTGGCGCCGCTGATGTGCACCCAGCGGTCCCAGACGCCGTTGTTCTGCTGCGCGAAGTTGTAGAGGGACTGGGCGAAGTCGCCCGCGATCCTCGGTTTCAGCAGGGCGAGCAGTTGTATCTGGGCGCGGTACTGGTCCCAGCCCGAGAAGTTGCTGTACTGGGCGCGCTGACCGCGGGCGAGGCGGTGCACCGCGCCGTCCATGCCGTGGTACCGGCCGTCGGCGTCGCTGATCAGGTCGGGTTGCATCAGCGCGTGGTAGAGCGCGGTGTAGAAGGTGGTGCGCTGGGCGGAGGTGCCGCCCCCGACGCGCACGCTGCTCAGTTCGCGGTCCCAGGCGCGCGCACCCGCGTCGGCCACCTGGGCGACGCTCGCGTGCGACGGGATCTCTCCGCGGAGGTTGGCCTCGGCGCCGCCGAGACTGACGTACGAGACCCCGATGCGCATGTGGACATCGTTGTCAGAGCTGGTGTCGAAGCCGATGTATCCGCCGGAACCGCGGCCCGCACGGGCCGCCCCGGTGGCGTACCCCTCGCCTCCCGAGGCTGCGGTCGAACCCGCCGACAGCGTGCCGTCCTTCCACGTGCCGAAGTCGGAGAAGGCACGGTCGAAGGAGGCGCTGAAGTACAGCTTGTAGTAGCTCTTGCGGTTGTTCGTACCGCCGTTGGCGCGGCGTCCGCAGAAAGCACCTGTGCGGACCCAGCCGGTCACCTTGCGGTGCGCGGCGTCGATGTCGACGTGCGCGTCCTCACTGCCGTTGAGGGAGTTGGAGACGCGGAAGAGCAGGTTGGCGGGACGGTCGCTCGGGAAACCGAAGTCGGCGACACCGGCACGCTCGCTGACGGCCAGGTCGGCGGTGGCACCCGTCTTGAGACCGAGGGTGTAACGCCCGGGTACGGCCTTCTCCTCGGCGTGCGTGAAATCGGCGGCGTAGACCGCGTCCTTGGTGTCCGCCGAGGGCGACGACGTCACGTCACCGACGAACGGCATGATCGGTACGTCCCCGGCGGCGCCCGGATTGCAGCCGGCGCCGTTGACGTGGGTGAGGCTCAGACCCCGGATGCGGGTGGTGTCGTACTGGTAGCCGTTGGCAGCCCCCGTGCTGGTCTGATCGCCTGTGGTGCTGGTCGGGGACCAGGCGATCATCCCGTACGGGAGGGTGGCGCCGGGGTAGGTGTTGCCGCCGTTCGCCGATCCGATCAGCGGGTCCACGGCGGAGACCGGCCGCTGGGGCGGGAGGCCGGCCGCGTCCACCGGGGCGGGAAGGACGAGGACGACCGCGGTGGTCACGACCGCGGCGGCGGACCTGCCCGCGGTGCGACTGCCGAACCGTCTTGCTGTGCGCAGCCATTGGGGGCGCATACGTGGTGTCACCTTCTGTGGGACGAGGAGGTGCGATGACGGGTCGGACCGGGCTGTCCCCGACGACTGGCCGCCTCGGGCACCGGTCCGGGCGCGAGGATAGAAGGCGGCCGGGAGAGCCGGAAGTGGCATGTGCGGACTGCTGGTTACGGTGTGGTGAAGGGTGTGGGCGGGACGGGGATACGGAGCTCGGGCGCGTAGGGTCCGCAGGGGGTCTCAGTCGGTCGCGTTCGCCATCGCCGTCTCGGCCGCCGCACGGTAGAAGGCCATCCGGTCGACGAGCGGCTGGGGTGCGTGCGGGGCGAAGCAGAGGTCGAGGTTCTCCGCCGATGCGGCCGCCGCGGCCTCGCTGCGCGGGAAGAGCGCCTGCTCGTACATGGTCAGGGCCTTCTCGATGTCGTCCGGGTGGGCGGCGACGGCCGTCGCGAGTTCGGCTCCGTCGAGCATGGCGAGGTTGGCGCCCTCGCCGGCGAACGGGGACATCAGGTGCGCGGCGTCTCCGAGCAGGGTGACGCCCAAAACGCGGTCCCAGCGGTGCCCGACCGGCAGGGCGTGGACCGGGCGGGCGACGAGCGCCCCGTCCGAGTCGGCGATCAGCGCCCGCAGCCGCTCGTCCCAGCCGTCGAAGTGCTCCAGGAGGCTCGCCTTGGCCGCGGCGACGTCCGTGAAGTCGATGGGGCCGGACGTGGCCCAGTCGGCGGGCGTGCGCAGCGCGGCGTAGACGTGCAGCGAGCCGTCGGGGGTGCGGTGGGCGAGAAATCCGTGACCCTCGGCGAGCGCGAACATCATGCCGTTGCCCACGACGGCGGCGCTCTCCGGGTGCCGGGTGCCGGCGTCGAGGAGGTGCGCCTCGACGAAGGAGAGGCCGAGGTAGGCAGGGGTGGCGTCCGAGACGAGCGGCCGCACCTTCGACCAGGCGCCGTCGGCACCGATCAGCAGATCGGCGGTGATCGTCCGTCCGTCGGCGAACGTCGCCTCGTGGCGGCCGTCCTCGAGCGTTCGGACGCCGGTGACTTTGGCGCCCCAGCGGACGGTGCCGTCGGGCAGGGAGCCGAGGAGGAGGTCCCGCAGTACTCCCCGGTCCACCTCGGGCCGTGTGCCGCCCTCGCCGTCTTCTGCCATCCGGACGGTGGCCTCCCGGTCGAGGATGCGCATGGCCTCGCCGCCGCGGTGGATGACCGCCCGGAACTCGTCATGGAGACCGGCGGCCCGCAGGGCGGCCTGACCGGAGTCCTCGTGTATGTCCAGCATGCCGCCCTGCGTGCGGACGGTGGGTGAGGCGTCGAGGTCGAAGACGGCGGACTCGATGCCGTTCAGGTGCAGTACGCGGGCGAGGGTGAGGCCGCCGAGACCGGCGCCGACGACGGCGATGGGGTGGTGAGTGGACAAGGTGTCGCTCCTTCGGAATGCGTGACGCGGGCCGCTGTCACTCCCCCGAAGGTAGCGAACATGTTCGTTGCGAACAAGTACTTTGCGAGCATGTTCGTTCCCCTGGGGCCTGGCTGTTCCGCGTGCGCGAGGGCTGAGCCGGTAGGCGGGGTGTCGCCCGGACGGGCCGTAAGCGGGGCTCAATGACCCCTCGACGGCGTGATGTGCCCAGCCCGCTCGTCGGCTGTTCGGGGTGACCGCCTGGCGCCGCCGCGGGGGCGGACCGATGCTGGCGGCCCTCGCACGACTGCAAGCCGCACTCGCCGCCGCCCACGGCGAACTCCTCGTCCTACGACGGGAAATGCAAAACTGATTCCCCTCACGGCTTCGACTCCGTGGCCGGACCGGAGACATCCGGGCCGGCTGGTGAGACGGTCGCCGGTCTGGTGCCGTGCACATTCGGCACTGCCTCGTGCCGGTGAGCGACGGCCTCTGCGGGAAGTGCCCGGCGGGGCCAGGCCGCGAGGGTGGCCCGTGCGGCCCGGCTCACCTGGGCATCGCTGCCTGCGAGTCCAGCACGCAGGATGGGCCAGCCGATTCCTGGGAATCGCTTCAGCGCGACGACCAGCGGTTCCAGTACGGCGGTGGCCTGGCTGGGCACGGAAGGCAGGAGTGGTTCGGCGAGTGCGGCGACTCGCTCGGCTTGGTCAGGGTCGCAGTGGCGCAAGGCCCAGAACCAGGCGAAGCTGTGCAGGGGCGGAGAGGTCTCCAGATGAGCCAGGACCTGTGTGATGGGCCTCAGTTCGAGGCGGTCGGCGGGCCACAGCGCGGCGGAGAAGTCAGGGCGCGTCGGGTCGGACAGGTGGGTGAGGACCACGCGGCCCCAGTGTGGCTCGGCGAGCAGCGCCTCGTAACGTGCGGTCAGCCGCTGCCCGTCGGCTGCCCAGCCGGGGAAGGCGCTCGGCGCACGACGCAGATAGGCCACCAGAGAGAGCAGAGAGCGAAGCCTACCGAGAGTTGGTGACCTGGAGGAGAGCAGACGCGCGTAGCGGGCGAGCACCGGGACAGCCTGGGGGTAGACGCTCAGGCCCGGGGCAGGCCCACCCTCGCTGTCAGCGAGTGCGGCGAGGATGTCACCCGCGCCGTCCACGAGAGCGTCATCAACCTGATTCGCGGTGAGGGCGCCGTGGAGGTCGCCGGTGGTGGCGGCGATATGGGCCAGATACTCGTTCATCACGGTGTTGCGGTATCCCTCGCGGAGCATCCAGGCCCGGATCTCGGGGTCTCCGGTATCGCGCAGCAGCCTCACGGTGTGGATACGGCCCCAGCCGGCCACGCGGCGGGCGAGCTGAAACACCGCCGCGTCGCGGTCCGGTTGTGAGCGGTGCAGGGCAATGCCGGCATAGAGGGTGAGCTCGTCCAGTGTTCCGAGGAGAAGCAGGAGTTCACGGTCCCGGCTGTCGCCCGCGAGGCCCAACAGCACCAGGCCGACTTTTACCGGGGCTCGATGGATGCCGTGCTCGGCCAAATGGCGTCCCAGCGTGCGCAGCCGGTTGGCGGGAAGCTTCCGGCGCTCGATCTCGGTGCCAAGGTCGTCGGCGAGGTCCAGCGGCGAGCATGTGGTCAGATAGTCGTGCAGGAGCCGGACCGTCAACGGGTCGGGCGCGGCCGAAAAGAGCCGCTCGACGCGGTCGCAGATCGCCTCGACCGTCGACGGGTCTCTGGCGATGCCGAAGTGGAGAGCGCGAGGCCCGTCGAGCGAGGCGGGGGTGACGGTACGGCGCAGCGCACCTGTCACATCGTCGGGGAGCGGGAAGCCATGGTCCGGCCACGGACCGGGACCGTGCACCGCACTGAGAGCCAAGGCGTGGGCCAGGAAAGTGGGCAGTTCGTCGGCCTTGTCACCGAACTCCCACTGGTGGCCGGTCAACGGGTGGGGCGCAGGACGCCCTTTCGCGAGGTCATGGAGGAGATCATGCCCAGATTGACCCGAGCCGGCAAGGTAGTTCTCCGGGGCTCGCACTCTCTCCAAGCCAAGGACTCACTGCCCGCCGCGTCACGGGGTCGAGCGGCGGACGCCCTGCTCACATCGAGCGCCGCTCCTCGATCGAACGGGCCGTGAACTCCACTGCCTCGGCAGGATCGCCGGCCTGAAAGAGGGTCGCGCCGTTCTGGTAGGGCCAGGACAGCACCGTGCACACGCCGTCGAGGGCGGAGATGACGGGAAGTTCGTCCACCGCGCCCTCGATGGTCTCGGAGTCCGTGACCATCAGCGACCACGTCCGCGAGCGCCGCAAGGGCAACGGAGGTCACCGCGGACGCTGGCTCCCGAAGAACCGCCGGAGATACTCAGCCGCCCGGGTCGTCGCGAGGTGACGACTACTGAACCAACCAGGTCTTCACGACCCGCTGCCAGGCGAACAACTCATCGGAGACCTGCGTCTCAACCAGACGCACTTTTCCCACACCTTGGGCGGTGTCCTCAGAGTTCGCCCACGCGGCGAGTGCTGTTGAGGAACGCAAGGCATGTTCCGCCGAGACGAGGTAGGGCGAACGGGGCTTCAGGTCGAGGGCTCAGAGGTCGGCGCCTGGCCTACGAGGTAGATGCGGCTGCGGAGTTCCGCCTCTGCCCAGTCCAGCTCGGCTCGTAGGTCGAGCCAGACCTGGTCCTTGCGGCTGCCTGGCTGATCGAGCCTGACGGCGACCCAGGAGAACACGCCCTGGAGGATGTCCCGCCTTCGCCCGGGGGCGGTCACGGACAGGGCGAAAGGCAGGGCGATGGCGGCTCGAGTGACGATCATGCGGCGCTCATTGTCCGGCCGCGGGCGGCCTCCCGTGAGGCAGCGCGGTGCGTCGACCACCTTGATCCACTCCAGAAGCGCGCCGGGCACCTGCTCGTCCAAGATGCGCTCGTGCAGACAGCCTGAGCACCGAGCCGCACGCCACGTATGCGCGAGGCCAGCGTATGGGACCGAGGCCACCGAAGCCCCTGGCCTCGCGGAAAGCCGGGGCCACAGATGGCACCCGCTCCCAAGCTCACCCACGGGACAAGGCCAAGGACGGCACCGCCCGAAGCTCACCCGCGCGGAGCCAAGGCCGCGGCCGGCAGCCGCCCCCCGGAAGTCACCGGTGAGGGGCCGCGGCCACGGACACCACTCCCCCGAGGCAGGCCACCGACCCGGCGAGCCGGGGCACCGACGGCACCCGTCGCGCGGCCGGCCCCCTGAGGGGCACTACCAGCGGCCCTCCACCTGCTCCTTGATCCGTCGGTCGTAGAGTTCCTCGATCGCGTCCAGCGTCTCCGCCGGCAGCGCCGGAAGCTTCGCGGCGGTCGCGTTGGCGTGGGCCTGTTCGGGCGAGCGGGCGCCCGGGATCACCGTGGTCACTCCGGGCTGCTGGATGATCCAGCGCAGCGCCAGCTGGGCCGGGGTGACGCCCTGCGGGGCGAGCGCGGAGAACTCGGCCGCCGCCTCCACGCCGGTCACGAAGTCGACTCCGGAGAAGGTCTCACCCTGGTCGAAGGACTCCCCGTGACGGTTGTACGTCCGGTGGTCGTCCGCCGCGAACACCGTGTCCTTCGTGTACTTGCCCGAAAGCAGCCCGGAGGCCAGCGGAACGCGGGCGATGATCGCGACGCCCGCCTCCCGCGCGGCCGGCAGGACCTGCCGCAGGGGCTTCATGCGGAACGGGTTCAGGATGATCTGCACGCTCGCCACGTTCGGCCGGGCGATCGCGGTCAGCGCCTCGTCACAGGTCTCGACACTCACCCCGTACGCGGCGATCCGCTCCTCCTCGACCAGCGTGTCCAGCGCGTCGAACACCTCGTCCGACGAGTAGACGGGGGTCGGCGGGCAGTGCAGCTGCACCAGGTCGATGCGGTCGACGCCGAGGTTGCGCCGGGAACGGTCGTTCCACGCGCGGAAGTTGTCGAGGACGTAGTTCTGCGGAATCTGCTCCACCCGGCGGCCCATCTTCGTCGCCACCATCACGTGCAGGTCGGGGCGGGCACTGAGGAAGGACGCGATCGCCTGCTCACTGCGCCCGTCGCCGTAGACGTCAGCGGTGTCGAAGAACGTCACCCCCGACTCCGCCGCCGTCTCCAGCACCGCCTCGGCGTCCCCAGCGCTCACGTCACCCCAGTCGGCGCCGAGCTGCCACGTACCGAGACCGATGACCGATGCCTTCTGGCCTGACCTGCCGAATTCACGCTCGTCCATGCCGTCAGTCTGACATCTCCACCCGCCCGCGCAGGACGCCCGCCCCGCTCACGCCCGCCCGCGCCCCCCAGGCGGACGCAACAGCGCGTCATTCACTCACACGGGTGAGTCCTTTTGACGGACAGGTGATGCGTGTCAACCATCACCTACCGTGAACCAGGTGACCGACCATTTAGAAAGTGAAGGACGCACCCCCTGGTCCCGTCGGGGGTTCCTGCTGAGCGCGGCCTCGCTCACCGCGCTGCTGCCACTCGCGCTGCCGGACCCTGCCGCCGCGGCGGAGGAGCTTCCCGGTTTCCCCGAAGGCGTCGACGTCTACCGCTCGTCGTACCGCAACTGGGTCGGCGAGATCGCCGCCACGGGGCTGTGGGCCTGCGCTCCGGCCGACCAGGACCAGGTGGCCGCCGTGGTCAACTGGGCCTGGAAGCAGGGCTGGTCGGTGCGCGCCCGGGGCAGTTCCCACGGCTGGTCGCCGCTGACGATCGCCTCCGGGACCGAGGCGGGCGCTCCCGTGCTGCTCGTCGACACCGCCCGGCATCTCACCGGTCTGTCCCTGGAGGCCACCGCCCCCGCCGTCGTACGAGCCGGTGCCGGCGTCACGCTGGAAGCTCTGCTCGGGCATCTGGAGGACCATGGCCTCGGCCTCACGGCGACGCCCGCGCCCGGCGACCTGACGCTCGGCGGCGCCCTGGCCATCGACGCCCACGGCACGGCCGTTCCGGCCCACGGCGAGAGCAGACTGCCCGGGCACACCTACGGCTCGCTCAGCAATCTCGTCCTGTCCCTCACGGCGGTGGTGTGGGACGCGGGCAGTGACTCCTACGTACTGCGGACGTACGAGAGGGACGACCCCGACGGTGCGGCGCTCCTCGCGCATCTCGGCCGCGCCCTGGTCACCGAGGTGACGCTGCGCGTGGGCGCGAACACCCATCTGCGCTGCGTCAGCCGTACCGACATCCCCGCCGCCGAACTCTTCGCGGCGCCGGGCGGCCCCGAGGGCGGACGCACCTTCGCGAGCTTCCTGGACGAGTCGGGGCGTGCGGAGGCGATCTGGTTCGCGTTCACCGAGCACCCCTGGCTGAAGGTCTGGAGTGTCGCCCCCACCCGGCCGCCGGCCTCCCGCCGCGTGGGGTCGCCGTACAACTACCCCTTCTCGGACAACGTCCCCACCGTCGTCGCCGATCTCGCCGGGCGCATGGTGGCCGACGCGGCCTGGTATCTGGCCCCGCTCCTGGGCAGCGCGCAGTTCACCGCGGCGGCCGTGGGACTGACGGCCACCCTGTCGGCGGACATCTGGGGACCGTCGAAGAACACGCTGCTCTACATCAGGCCCACCACACTGCGGGTGACCGCCAACGGGTACGCGGTGCTCACCTCGCGTGCCGAAGTACAGCGCGTCATCGCCGAGTTCACGGCCTTCTTCCGCGAGCGGCTCTCCGCCTACGCCGCCCAGGGCCGATACCCCGTCAACGGCCAGGTGGAAATCCGGGTGACCGGCCTCGACCACCCGTCCGACGCCGACTCGGCGGGCGCCCGTGCGCCACTGCTGTCCGCGCTGCGCCCCCGCGCCGACCACCCCGAATGGGACACGGCCGTCTGGCTGGACGTCCTGACACTGCCCGGGACGCCCGACGCGGAGGCGTTCTACCGGGAGTTGGAGCGCTTTCTGCTCACGACGTACGACGGCGAGTACGCGCTCACCCGCGTCGAGTGGTCCAAGGGCTGGGGCTATACGGACGAGGCCGCCTGGTCCGACGAGGAGGTGCTGGGCACCGCGGTGCCCGCCTCCTTCCGGGACGGTGCGGGCCAGGGCTGGGACGAGGCGGCCGCCGTCCTGGACCGGCTCGATCCTCACCGGCTGTTCGGCACGGCCCTCCTCAACCGGCTCTTCCCCTGATGTCCGGTCCTCCGAAGCGCGGTGGTCTCACTCGGCGGCAGCGGCCAGTTGCTCGTTTTCTGGCGTGCGTGTCTCGCGGAACAGCAGGCGCGCGGGAACCGTGAGGAGCCACCAGTACCTGGCGGCCGTCGGCGAGGCGAGCGACACCGGAATCGAGGTGGCGAAGACGAGGACGGGATCCATCATGGCGTCGCGGCGGGGAAGGCGCGGGACACGGTTGGTCATCAGGAGGGCACCAGGGGTGCGAGGAACGCCTGTCGGCGTCCATGGGGACGGCAAACGGTCAGAGTACCGGCGACCACTCCCGTGTACTCCCGCCTCAGAAGAAGCTGAGAAGTTCCTGTGCCAGGCTGCAAGCCGCCGGGCGCCGGGCGATCACCACCGCCGCCCCTGAACACCCCCCACTTTGCGACCGAGCGTCTCCAGGAGACAAGCCTGATGAGCCCCAGCATTGTCAATGGCCTGCCCGCGCATGTCCTGTTCGTGCACTTCGTCGTCGTCCTCGTACCGCTGAGCGCACTGGCGCTCGTCGTCTGCGCGATCTGGCCGCACCTCGCGCGGCGGCTCGGCGTCCTGCCGCCGGTGCTCGCGCTCGTGACGCTGGTGAGTGTGCCTCTCACCACGCAGGCGGGAGAGTGGCTGGAGAAGCACGTCGACAGCTCGTCCCTGGTGCAGCGACACGCCGAGCTCGGTGACGGTCTGCTGCCATGGGCCCTCGGCCTGTTCGTGCTGTCCTCGGCGCTGTGGTGGGCGGCCCGACGCACCGCCCCCGGCCAGGGAGACACCCGGGCTCCGGCCATCCGTCTGACGTCCGCGCCGATACGGACCGCCGCGATCGTGCTGTCCCTCGTCGTGGCGACGGGCTCCGTGGTGGACGTGTACCGCATCGGCGACTCGGGCGCCAAGGCGGCCTGGCACGACGCCTACGCGAAGACCGCGCAGAGTCAGGGCAACTGACCGAGGCCGCACCAGGCGGGCTCCACACAACCGCTCGCCGTACAGCCGAGGTTCCGCACGACGGAACCTCGGCTGTTTGCTGTTCCCGGGATGGTCGATGCGTTCAACTCCTTGTGAACCCAGGTCAATCCAAAGCCCGCTTTGCTTCATCTCTTGACGAGCTTGGTTCAGACCTTTAGGTTCACCGATCACTACAGCTCCATGAATGCACTCAACATTCACGGATATGAACGCCCCCCACTTTCAGCCTCCCCGAAGGGCTGTGACCCTCTGATGGCAAAACAATCCCTCGCGCGCTCCACCGCGCTGCGCGCCACTCTGACCACGGCGGTGTTCGCTCTCTCCGCCGGCGCCCTGAGCGTCTCCCCCGCCTCCGCCGCCACCGGGACCATCACCGGACTCGCGGGCAAGTGCCTCGACGTGGCCGGCGCGAGCTCCGCGAACGGCACGGCCGTTCAGCTCTACGACTGCAACGGCACCGCCGCCCAGCAGTGGACCGTCGGCTCCGACGGAACCGTACGGGCCCTCGGCAAGTGTCTTGACGTCACCGGCAACTCGACCGCGGACGGGGCCAAGCTCCAGCTGTGGGACTGTTCGGGCGGCGCCAACCAGATGTGGACGGTCTCCGCCGCCCGCGACCTCGTCAATCCGCAGGCGAACAAGTGTGCCGACGTCACCGGCAACACCTCGGCCAACGGCACGCCCATCCAGATCTGGACCTGCACCGGCGCCGCCAACCAGAAGTGGACCGCGCCCGCCGCCGACGGCGGAGGAACGCCCCCCTCCGCACCGATGGCCGTCGCCCCCTACCTCTACAACGGCTGGGGCAACCCGCCGAGCCCCACCACCGTCATGAACGCCACCGGCGTCAAGTGGTTCACGCTGGCCTTCGTCCTCAGCAACGGCTACTGCAACCCGCAGTGGGACGGCGGCCGCGGGCTGACCGGCGGCGTCGACCAGCAGACCATCAACACCGTGCGCTCGGCCGGCGGCGACGTCGTCCCCTCCTTCGGCGGCTACAGCGGCAACAAGCTGGAGAGCTCCTGCTCCAGTGCCGGGGAGCTGGCCGCCGCGTACCAGAAGGTCATCAACGCATACGGGCTCAAGGCGATCGACATCGACATCGAGGCCGACGCCTACAGCAACACGACGGTCCAGCAGCGCACCGTGGACGCGCTCAAGACCGTCAAGGCCAACAACCCGGGCATCAAGGTGTACGTCACGATCGGCACCGGTCAGAACGGCCCCGACACCGGCCTGATCAACCGGGCCGCGGCGTCCGGACTGACCGTGGACGCCTGGACGATCATGCCGTTCGACTTCGGCGGCGCGGGCCAGAACATGGGCACGCTCACCCAGCGGGCCGCGGAGGGTCTCAAGACCGCTCTGAAGAACGCGTACGGCTACAGCGACGACCAGGCGTACCGGGACATGGGCATCTCCTCCATGAACGGCATCACCGACAACAACGAAACCGTCACCACCGCCGACTTCCAGACCATCCTCGGCTACGCGCAGCAGCACCACCTCGCGCGGCTGACGTTCTGGTCGGCCAACCGTGACCGTCCCTGCCCGGGCGCCTACCCGAACGACGACACCTGCTCGGGTGTGGCCCAGAACGCCTGGCAGTTCACCAGCATCTTCGCCAAGTACACCGGCTGACGGACGCGCTTCCCCCCTTCCACCCCCCATCACCCCAGGAGAAATCCGTGTCCAGCTCCGTGCCCAGATCCGAGCTCAGACGGACGAGGCTGTCCGGTCGCCACCGGATACCGCGAGTGCTGACCGTGGTCGGCCTCGTGGCGACCACCGTGTCCGGCATCGAGTTCGCCTCGCAGGACTCGGCGAGCGCGCAGACCGCGGCGGCCGCCGCCATACCTACCGGCTACACCACCGTGGTCAACAAGGGCAGCGGCAAGTGCGTCGACGCCCGCTCGGCCGCGAGTGCCGACGGCACCGCCGTCCAGCAGTACGCGTGCAACGGCAGCACCGCCCAGAACTGGCAGTTGGTGGCCACCAGCGGCGGCTACTACCGGGTGAACAGCAACTTGGACGCCACAAAGGCGTGGGACGTCACCGACGTCTCCACCGCCGACTCCGCGCCCGTCCAGCTGTGGACGTACTCCAGCGGCAACAACCAGCAGTGGCTGCCCGTCGCCGAGGCCGACGGCGCCTACCACTTCGTCAACCGCAACAGCGGGAAGTGCCTGGACGTCCCCAGCGCCTCCACCGCGGACAGCGTGCAGCTCGCGCAGTACACCTGCAACGGCACCGCCGCGCAGTCCTTCACTCTGGGCGGCGGCACGACGAACCCGCCGGGCACTCCGGACTTCGGTCCCAACGTGACGGTGTTCGACCCGTCGATGTCGGCGTCCAGCATCCAGTCCAAGCTGGACTCGGTCTTCTCCCAGCAGGAGACCAACCAGTTCGGCTCGGCCCGCCAGGCCCTGCTGTTCAAGCCCGGCACCTACAGCGCGAACGCCAACGTGGGCTTCTACACCCAGGTCGCCGGCCTGGGCTTCTCGCCGGACGACGTGACCATCGACGGCGCCGTGCACGCGGAGGCCGACTGGTTCCAGGGCAACGCCACCCAGAACTTCTGGCGCGACGCCGAGAACCTGTCCGTCAACCCGACCGGTGGCA
This sequence comes from Streptomyces sp. NPDC007095, assembly GCF_040634475.1. Classification (NCBI taxonomy): domain Bacteria; kingdom Bacillati; phylum Actinomycetota; class Actinomycetes; order Kitasatosporales; family Streptomycetaceae; genus Streptomyces; species Streptomyces sp. NPDC007095. The sequence goes on along the minus strand of NZ_JBEYFS010000032.1, from coordinate 18,109 downwards.
CGGACCGTTGGGCCGTCTCGCAGGCCGCTCCGTACCGGCGCATGCACGTGCGCGGCAACCTCGCGCTGGACGACGGCGGTTGGTCCAGCGGCGGCTTCATCTCCGACACCGAGGTCGACGGGCAGATCCAGTCCGGCACCCAGCAGCAGTTCCTCACCCGCAACTCGCAGATGGGCAGTTGGTCCGGCTCCAACTGGAACATGGTCTTCGTCGGCGATCAGGGCGCGCCCGCCCAGTCCTTCCCGACGTACACCAACGTCGCCAGCTCACCGACGATCCGCGAGAAGCCGTTCCTGTACGTCGACAGCGCGGGCGCCTATCAGGTGTTCGTGCCCGGGCTGCAGTCCAACGCCGTCGGCACCACGTGGAGCGGGAAGACCCCGGCGGGCAAGTCCCTGCCGATCGACCAGTTCTACATCGTCAAGCCCGGCGCCACCGCGGCCGACATGAACACGGCCCTCGCGGCGGGCAAGAACCTGCTGGTCACCCCGGGCGTCTACCACCTCAACCAGACGATCAACATCACGCGCCCCGACACGGTGGTGCTGGGCATGGGCCTGGCCACCTTCGTGCCGGACGGCGGGATCACCGCCGTCACCACCGCCGACGTGGACGGCATCGAGCTGGCGGGCCTGCTGATCGACGCGGGCACCACCAACTCCCCCACGCTGATGCAGATCGGCCCGGCCGGTTCGTCCGCCACCCACGCGACCGACCCGACGCAGCTGTCCGACGTCTTCATCCGGATCGGCGGCGCCACCGTCGGCAAGGCGACCAACTCGCTGGTGATCAACAGCGCCAACACGATCATCGACCACACCTGGATCTGGCGGGCCGACCACGGCAACTCCGGCACGGTCGGCTGGACGACCAACACGGCGGACAACGGCCTGACCGTCAACGGCAACAACGTGACCGCGTACGGCCTGTTCGTCGAGCACTACCAGAAGACCCAGGTCACCTGGAACGGAAACGGCGGCAGAACGTACTTCTTCCAGAACGAGATGCCCTACGACCCGCCGAACCAGGCCTCCTGGATGAACGGCACCGGAAAGGGCTATCCCGCCTACAAGGTCGCCTCCTCCGTGACCAGCCACGAAGCGTGGGGGCTGGGCAGCTACTGCTACTTCAGCGCCAACTCGAGCGTGGTCGCCGATCACGCCTTCGAGGTGCCGAGCGTGTCCGGGGTCAGGTTCCACGACATGGTGACCGTCACGCTGGGCGGTGTCGGCACGATCAGCCACATCATCAACAGCACCGGAGGACCGTCCAACTCCAGCACCAACGTCGCCTACCTCACCAACTACCCGTAAACCGCAGGGAAAGGATCGATCAGCAGATGCACACCATCAGATCCGGCTCCGCGCGCACCACCCTGCGGATCCTCCTGCTCCTGACGGCGCTGCTCGGCCTCGCCGCACCGCCCGCCGCCCACGCGAGCACCGCGGCGACCCCGTTCAAGGTCCTCGCGCTCTACAGCGGCACCTACGACGCGGCGCACATCGACTTCGACAAGGAGGCCAACGTCTGGTTTCCGCAGCAGGCCGCGGCGAACGGCTTCACCTACACGGCCAGCACCGACTGGGACCTGCTCGCCAACGGCGGGGTGAACGCCTACCAAGTCGTCCTGTTCCTCGACGACTTGCCGCAGACATCCGCCCAACGATCCGGTTTCGAGGCGTACATGCGGGGTGGTGGCGCCTGGATGGGCTTCCACGTCTCCGCCTTCACGACGAACGCGGCGAGCTGGTCCTGGTACCACAACCAGTTCCTCGGCTCCGGGAACTTCCAGTCGAACACCTGGGGTCCGACATCGGTGACCCTGAAGGTCGAGGACCGTACGCAGCCGGCCACCAAGAATCTGCCGGCCACGTTCACCTCGTCGGTCAGTGAGTGGTACAGCTGGTCCAACGATCTGCGGCAGAACCCGAACATCAAGATCCTGGCCTCGATCGACGCCGGCAGCTTCCCGGTCGGAACGGATCCCAACCAGTCCTGGTACAGCGGCTATTACCCGATCCTGTGGACCAACACGCAGTACAAGATGCTGTACGCGAACTTCGGTCACAACGCGATGAACTACACCACCAACACGCGTCTGTCGTCGACGTTCGCGAGCGCCACACAGAATCAGTTCCTGCTGGACGGTCTGAAGTGGCTGGGAGGAGCCGACACCGGCACGCCCCCGGCTGACTCCCCCTCCGAGACCGACTGGTACTCGCTGACGAATGCCGGTAACGGCACCTGCGTGGATGCCCGTTCGGCCGCCACGGCGAACGGGACCGTGATCCAGCAGTACGCCTGCAACGGCACCCAGGCCCAGCAGTTCCAGTTCCGCTCGACCGACAGCGGGTACCGGCAGGCCGCCATCCGTGTCAATCCACAACAGGTCATCGACGTGACCGGTGTCTCGACGACCGACAACGCACCGCTCCAGTTGTGGAGTTACTCGGGCGGACAGAACCAGCAGTGGCTGCCGGTGAAGGAGAGCACCGGGCGCTACCACTTCACGGCTCGCCACAGCGGCAAGTGCCTGACCGCGGCGAGCGCCTCGACGAACAGCGTCCAGCTCACCCAGCGCACCTGCGACGGCTCCGCGGCCCAGAGCTTCACGCTCACCGCGCAGTCCTGACAGCGACGTACCGGTGCCCCCGACGTACGCGGCGGGGGCACCGGTACGTCGCGTCAGGGTCCGGCCAGGCGGGCGAGTTCGGTGCCGGCGAGCAGGAAGGCGCCCACGCCGAAGTTCGCGGTGCTGTCGTAGGTGACGGGCTGGCTGGATTCCGGGCGGTCGCCGACGTTCTGGACGTAGCCGAGGAAGCCGTCGGGGTGTACGGCCGTGGTGACGAGGCCGTTCCAGGCGCGGGCCACGACCGGGAGGTGGGCGCGCCGGTCGACGAGGCCGGCCCGGATCGCGTAGGAGGTGCCGTAGAGGAAGAAGGAGGTGCCGCTGGTCTCGGGGCCGGGCAGATGGGTAACGTCGGCGAGGTTGACGTTCCAGAAGCCATCGGTGCGCTGGATCCCGGTGACGGCCGTCACCAGGCGTACAAGGGTGTCGCGGTACTCACCGGTGTGCCGCTCGCCGGGCGGCAGCGCCTTGAGCGTCTTGGCGTGTGCGCCCGCCACCCAGCCGTTGCCGCGCGACCAGACCACCGGCTTGCCCGCCGGCGAGAGGATCCCGCCGGGGGTCCCGGGGAGGAACCGCTTGTCGCGGTACCAGAGCCCCGTGTCGGCGTCGTACAGGCCGGGTCCGCCCTCCGCACGCTTGGTGTGGTCGTAGAGGGCGTACAGCTTCTGCCAGTACTGCGGGTCGCCGCGGAGCACTCCGATCCTGGCGAACGGAGGCATCGCCATGTGCAGGGCGTCGTCCCACCACCAGTCGTCGTTCTTGTCCGGCTGGTCGGTGTAGACCATGCGGTGGAGCGACTCCTCGATGGCGGAGACCTTGCTCTCCTCCGGCTCGATCTCGTACAGGTCGAGGTAGGCCTGCCCGGCGTTGTGGTTGTCGGCATGACGCGTGGTGACCCCGCCGTTGAGACCGTACGCGTGCTTCTCGGCCCAGTTCCTGGCGTAGGCCAGATAGCGCGGGCTGCCGGTCAGGCGCTGGAGGGCGAGCAGTCCGCTGAAGAAGGTGGCGTTGGCCCAGCCGTTGTCGCCGGGGTCCGTGTGCGCGCCGATCCACTGGTCGGCCACGCGCCGCAGGACGGCGACGACCGCGCCTCGGGAGGGCATTGGCGCGGCGGACGGAGCGGCTTGCGCGCTTTCCGTGAGGGCGGGCTGGAGCGAGGCGGCGGCCGCGAGGGCGGCACCACCGGTCAGCAGGCGTCGTCTACGCATATGAACAACTCCTACGGATGGGGACTCCCATCCTCAACACCCGTCTCAGCAGGTGTCCATGGCCCGTCGTCAACTTGTCGCGAATCAGGCCAGGTTCATATTCTGATGCGATCTTCACGGGGCAGAACGCCGGCCGTATGCTTTCCCGCTCACACCGGGCCGTGCCGCCCACCGGGCGCCCGGCCTCACGTTCCACGCCCGCCGAACTACGGCGTGTGGTCATCCATGCCCTGGTCAGCACGGTCCGTGAGCTATGTTGAGTTCTCGTGGGACACGAAGGAGGCACATCGGTGCCATCGCCGCAGCAGGCACGCGCTCAGGCGTCTGCGATCACCTCGGGGAAGACGGCTCCGGAGGTGGGCGCGGCACCCACGTCCCAGCTCAGGGAGTTGTTCGACGGCCCCCGGCTCTCGCCCGGACAGCGCCGTATCGCCCAGTACCTGATCGAGCACATCACCGAGGCGGCGTTCCTGTCGATCACCGATCTCGCGGAGCGCGTCGGGGTCAGCCAGCCGTCGGTGACCCGTTTCGCCGCGGCGGTCGGCTTCAGCGGCTACCCCGCGCTGCGGGAGAAACTGCAGGCCATCGCGCTCAGCACACTCTCCAGCACCCCGGGCGCGCCCGCGGAGGACCACGGCAACGAGCTGCAGCAGGCGGTGGACGCCGAGATCGAGAACCTGGAGAACCTGCGCCGCGACTTCGCCGATCCGGACCAGGTGATCACCATCGGCCGCGCGCTGTCGCAGTCGACCCCGCTCACCGTTCTCGGTCTGCGCATCTCGGTGTCGCTGGCCGAGTACTTCGCGTACGCCGCCCGCCGCATCCACCCCGATGTGCGGTTGGTGACGCGCGGCGGGAGCGTCGCCTACGACGCGCTGCTCCAGTCGCGCGAGGCTGGCGGCACCTGGCTGCTCGCCTTCGGAATGCCCCGGCACGCCCAGGAGACACTGACCGCGGTGCGGGTCGCGCGCAGCGCGGGGCTGAAGGTCGCCCTGATCACCGACCTGGGGCTCGGACCACTCGCGGACGAGGCCGACGCCACCTTCACCGTAGGCACCGGGGCCCGCCTCGTCTTCGACTCCTACGCCGCGCCCGTGATGATGTCGGCGGCACTCCTCCAGGCCATGTCCGACGCGGATCCGGAGCGGACGCAGGCCCGGCTGGAGGAGTACGAGCAGATCGCGGAGCAGCACCAGTTCTTCCTCAAGGACTGACCTCGCACGGTTCCCCCCTCCCTCAACACCCCGTACGCCCCCTGTCACCACGGCATCACGGGATCATTCGCCCATATCGCGGATGAATTTTTTCATGTTCTTGCGTATCCGGCGGTATATATAAATACTTCTCGCGGATGCGACCAGGAGGCCTCCGGGTCACGTCCTACGGCCATCCGGGGCCGTCCGCTCCTACCCGCATGGGGCCCCGGATGTTCGGACGGGCCCCGCGTGAGTGGGCGCCCGTGGTGGCGGCCCCGGCCATCCCCTAGACCGGGGCCGCCCCATAACCCGCTGACCCTTGCCGCCGACGTAACCCGGAAGCGATGAACATGGCCCTGACGACGTACTCACCGATCACCTCGGACTGGCCGTGCCAGGTCAAGACCCCCGGCAGCTTCGACTGGGAGCGCTCCGCGACCAAGTGGCTGCGCGATCTGGTGCCGTCCCGCTACGCGAGCTACCCGGTGCTCATGAAGCACCCCGTGCTGCTCGCCCGTCACGCCCAGATCCAGGTGCAGCACGAGATCCGGGTCGCCCGGACCGCCCTGCAGACCGCCCGGGCCGAACTCCCCGCTCTCGGCCTGCACGAATCGGTCATCGAGCACACCATCAAGATGTACGCCGCCGAAGTGCTGCAGCTCAACCACATCGCCCGCAGCGTCCGAGCGGTCACCCAGGCGCTAGTCGACCACCACCCCGCGCGAAACTGAGGTCCCGGGTCCAGGTGGTGGTCCCGGCGGGATCATCACCGGGAGACGTCGTGGACACCCAGAGGCAGAGGACCGAACAGACCGCTGAAGCAGCGGAGAAGGCCGTGGGCACGCGGGCGCTGGACGTGCGGTGGATCCACGGATCGCCGTCGGCCAAGCACAACACCGATCCCGACATCCAGGTCCACGCCCACGACGCGCACACGGTGATCCTGCGACAGAACATGGCCGTCGACTACGAGGCGCCGTTCCTTTTCCTGCTGTTCGGCGAGGCACGGGCCGTGCTGATCGACACCGGTGCCACGGCCTCCGCCGCCCACTTCCCGCTGCGGCGGGTGGTGGACGAGCTGATGGAGACCTGGCTGACCGCCCGTCCCCGGGAGGGTTACGAGCTGTTGGTGCTGCACACCCACCCCCACGGCGACCACGTCGCGGGGGACGGACAGTTCGCCGACCGTCCCGGCACCACGGTCGTGGACGCGGCTGTCGACACCGCCTGGCCGTTCTTCGGCTTCGACGGCGACCCCGAGGGCGTCGCGCGTGTCGATCTCGGGGGCCGGGTCCTGGAGTGCCTGGCCACGCCGGGCCACCACGCGGCCGCGGTGACGTTCTTCGACCCCTGGACCGGCTTCCTCCTCACCGGTGACACGGTCTATCCCGGCCGTCTGTACATCGACGACTGGGCAGCGTTCACCCGCACTGTCGACCGCCTGATCGGCTTCTGCGCCGAACGGCCGGTCACCCATGTGCTCGGCTGCCACATCGAGATGACCCGTCAACCGGGCCTGGACTATCCCGTCCGCACCACCTACCAGCCCGACGAGCCGCCCCTGCAGATGACGACGGACCAGTTGCGTGACATCCGCGCGGCGATACAGACCGTCGGCGACCGCCCCGGACGGCACGTCTTCGACGACTTCGTTCTCTGCCGCCGTGACGTCCCCGCGGGTGAGTGAGAGGCGTACGGCCGGATTGTCAGAGGCGCGCAGTACGGTCCTGTCATGGCAGCCAGAATCGATCTGACCCTTGATTGCGCGGACGCGAAACTCCTCGCAGAGTTCTGGAAGACGGCTCTGGGGTACATCGACGAGCCGCCGCCCGCTCCCTTCGCCACCCGCGAGGAGTGGCTCGCGCAGTTCGACCTTCCGGAGGACGACTCCGCGGACGACGGCGCGTGGCTCTGCGATCCCGACGGCGTCGGCCCCCGGTTGTCCATCCTCAAGGTTCCCGAGCCGAAGACGGCGAAGAACCGCCTTCACATCGACGTCCGCGTGCCGGGACACGGCGGTCCCGAGGAGCGGTGGGCGCGGATCAGGGCGGAGTCCGAGCGGCTCGTGAAGGCGGGCGGCTCCGTCCTGGAGGAGTTCGACGGGCACCACGTGGTGATGGCCGACCCGGAGGGCAACGAGTTCTGCGTCGCCGCAGGCTCGGCCTGAATCGGCCGGTGGTTCGGGGGCGATACGAACCGGGCGAGCGGGAACACGAAGGGGAGGAACTGCCCTACGAGAGCTCTGGACGGAACTCATGGACTCCACGACATGGACGGTGGTGCTCATCGTCGCGATCCTGGGTGCCGCCGCGCTCGGGGTGGCGATCGCGGTCCTGGTGCGGCTCGTGCGCACCCGCCGCGACCTCAGGCGCGCCGGGCTTCCGACGGGGTCCCGCTGGGTCTTCTGGGGTGCCGTCGCCTATCTCCTGCTGCCCACCGACCTGCTCCCCGACCCGATCTACCTGGACGACATCGGCGTACTCCTGCTCGCGCTGCGGTCGTTGCGCCCGCCCGAGGCGATCGACGCACGCGGTGCCGAGGCGCGCGGGAACCCTCGGGAGCGAACGGGACGTTGACGAGGTGAGCGGGCGGGAAGCGGGAGCGGGTGCGCCCGTGTCGGTGGTCCGCGAGGACCATCACTTCGACGGGCGGCACCATGACCGAGCTGGTTCCCGGGGGCAACGTGCCCCTGCCTGGCGGCACCCTGACGATCCGGGTGCCGGGTCCCTTCGACGTGTCCGCGCTCATCACCGACGACAGCGGCAAGGTGCGCGGCGACGCCGACTTCGTCTTCTACAACCAGCCGACGGTGCCGGGCGCCCGGCTAGCCGGGGAGCACCTCACCATCGACCCGCCGCGCCTGCGGTCCGGCGCGAGCCGCGTCACCGTGGTCGTCAGTCCGGCCGATCCCGGTACGCCGCTGGGCCGGCTGCCCACACCCACCCTGCACGTCAGCGGTCGGGGCGGCCACACCCTCGCCCGGTTCACACCCCCGCGCCCGCAGCGGGAGACCGTGCTGCTGCTCGCCGAGATCTACCGACGCGGCACGGGGTGGAAGCTGCGCGCACTGGGCCAGGGGTACGCGGACGGACTGGCCGGCATCGCGCGGGACTTCGGGGTCGAGGTCGCCGAGGATGCCACCGGGGACGACCCGACACCGGTGGCGGCTCCTGACCCGGACGGCTTCCTCGACCTGGTCAACTCCGTGCGCCGCGCGGCCGGTTCTCCACCCATCTCCCTCGACGCGCGGCTCGCGACCGCGGCCCGGGCCCACGCCTCCGACATGGCGTCCCGCGGACTCCTCAGCTCCGAGAGCGCCCACGGGATCTCCGTCTATCAGCGCATCACGTCCGCCGGATACGCGTATCTGACCGTCGGCGAGCACCTCGTCTCCGGCCCGCGCACCCCGGGCGAGTTCGTGGAGTACTGCCTCACCACAGAGCAGTCCCGCGACACGCTGTACAACCCGGCGTACAGCCAGGCGGGGCTGGCGTACGTCCCCGGCCGGCGCTCCGGCGACATGTACTGGACGGCGCTGTGGGCCCGGCCCTTCAGTCGCGGAGGCCTGCGGCAGACGGCGGGTGAGGTGGTCGCGCTGACCAATACCGAGCGAGCCGCGGACGGCCTGCCGCCGCTCGCCGTCGACATCCTGCTCACCGACGCGGCCCAGGCACACAGCGACGACATGGTGGCCCGTGCCTTCTACTCCCACACCTCCCCCGACGGCCGCCAACCGTGGGACCGAGCCGCCGCCGCGGGCTCCGAACGCCGCACCATCGGGGAGAACATCGCCTGCGGCCAGCGCTCCCCCGCCGAGGTCGTCCGCGGCTGGATGAACAGCCCGGGCCACCGTGCCAACATCCTCAAGCCCGACTTCACCCACATCGGCATCGGTTTCGCGGGCGGCGGCACGGCGGGCATGTACTGGACTCAGCTTTTCGGCCGCTGAAGGATCTTTTCCGCTTTCCTTCGCGTGACATGCAACCCATCCGTCCTTCCTGCGCGTACAGATGGTGCCGACGTTCGCATCCACGGCGCGGTACACAGAGGGAACCCGGGAGAAGAATCAGATGGTCTCAGCAATGGTGGGCAGAGGCACGGCGCTGGGCGCGGCGCTGTTGGCCCTCCTCGCAGTCCCCGCACAGGCCGGCACCGCAGCGGCTGCGGATCTGCCGGCACCCGACGACGCCGGACTGCAGGCGGTGCTGCACACGGCCCTGTCCCAGGGAGCCCCCGGCGCGATGGTGCGGGTCGACGACAACGGCACGGTCCACCAACTGTCGGAGGGAGTCGCCGACCGGGCCACCGGGCGTGCGATCACCACGACCGACCGGTTCCGCGTCGGCAGCGTCACCAAGAGCTTCTCCGCCGTGGTCCTGCTGCAACTGGTGGACGAGGGCAAGCTCGACCTGGACGCTTCGGTGAACACCTACCTGCCCGGGCTGCTGCCCGACGACCGGATCACCGTGCGCGAGGTGATGAGCCACCGCAGTGGGCTGTACGACTACACCAACGACATGTTCGCGCAGACGGTCCCGGGCTTCGAGTCCGTCCGCAACAAGGTCTTCAGCTACCAGGACCTGGTCACCCTGTCCCTGAAGCACGCGGTCACCAACGCCCCGGGCGCGGCCTATTCGTACTCCAACACGAACTTCGTCGTCGCGGGCATGCTCATCGAGAAGCTCACCGGCCACCCCGTGGCCACGGAGTACCAGAACCGCATCTTCACCCCGCTGAACCTGACCGACACCTTCTACGTACACCCCGACACCGCCATCCCGGGCACGCACGCCAACGGTTACCTCACGCCGGACGAGGCCGGTGGAGCCCTGGTCGACTCCACCGAGCAGACGGTGTCCTGGGCGCAGAGCGCGGGCGCGATCATCTCCAGCACCCAGGACCTGGACACGTTCTTCTCCGCGCTGATGAGAGGGCAGCTCATGTCCGCCGCACAGCTCACGCAGATGCAGCAGTGGACGACGGTCAACAGCACCCAGGGATACGGCCTCGGCCTGCGCCGCCGTGACCTGTCCTGCGGTATCTCGGTGTACGGGCACACGGGCACCGTGCAGGGCTACTACACGTACGCCTTCGCCTCGAAGGACGGCAAGCGCAGCGTCACCGCGCTCGCCAACACCTCGAACAACGTGAACGTGTTGAACACGATGGCCCGCACGCTGGAATCCGCTTTCTGCGGAAAGTCGACGACCGCGAAGCTGCGCGGCGCGACCTCCTCGGCGACCACCGTGGAGCGCTACGAGGACATCGCGCCGGGCATCGCCCGCGGCTGACGCGCGAAGGTGCGGCCGGACCCACCCGTCCGGCCACACCCCTCCGCCGGGGCGCGGATCTGCCCCTCGGCCGGGCTCATGACTTCTTCAGGTCGGACCGGTAGGTCCGGTACAGAGCGCTGCCGTCGTCGCACCGCCGCGGGGGCTCGCTGCACTTCTGGCAGGCGAGCAGGTGGTCGCAGTACGCCCGGTAGCTGTGAGGGGCGAGCGTAGGGCGTTGCTGCGACATGACGTTCTCCCCGTGGACGGCGGCTGTGGCGCCCGTTGTTGACCAATATTCAACAGCTTGACGAGCATAGGCGAAATGACCGGTCCCAGAACCCAGGTCGCCGGAGCCTGGCCGAATCCCACTCTCGCACCCTGATACTGGTCGCATGGGATTCGCCGTCTTCATGACCCTGCCGGGACTGGTCATCCTGCTGACCCTAGCGGCCTTCGCGGACCAGCTGCTGCTGCGCGCCGGACGCGCCGGTCTTCTGCCATGGCGGAACGGGGTGCGGCAGGGGCAGATATCCGCGACCGGCTTCGAACAGTTGCACGCGAGTCTCTCGCCGGGCAAGCAGAACGAGCTCAAGGAGCGGCAGTCGGCCCTGGTGCTGCGGGACGACGAGGAGGACGGGGCGCCCCCGCACCGTACGACGATCGACCTGGAGGGCGGGACGGCGGCCGTCCGCAGGTCCCGCTCGTGACGTTCGACGACCTCATGGAGCGGGCCGCGGCACTGGTGCGCCCCGGCCGGCGCGCGATTCTCGGGATCGCGGGGAGCCCCGGCGCGGGCAAGACGACGCTGGCCGAGCGCCTGGTCCGGGAGCTGAACGGCGACACGCCCGGCCGGGTCGCACATGTGCCGATGGACGGGTTCCATCTCGCGGACGTCGAGCTTGACCGGCTGGGCCGCCGGGACCGCAAGGGCGCTCCCGACACCTTCGATGCGGCAGGGTACGCGGCGCTGTTGGGCAGGCTGCGCGACGAGCAGGAGGACGACATCGTCTACGCGCCGGGCTTCGAACGGACGTTGGAGCAGCCGATCGCGGGCGCCGTCCCGGTCTTCCGCAGCGCCCGCCTGATCATCACCGAGGGCAACTACCTCCTGCTGGGGGACGGAGCGTGGGCGCGCGTACGGTCGCGGCTGGACGAGGTGTGGTTCTGCGAGCTCGGCGAGGAAGAGCGCGTACGTCGGCTCGTCGCCCGCCACGAGGAGTTCGGCAAGGACCACGACACGGCGGTGGCCTGGGTGCTCGCCACGGACCAGCGCAACGCCGACCTGGTCGCCGCGACACGGGACCGTGCCGACCTGGTCGTCGGCGCGGAGGTCACCGCCGCCGGAGTTCCAGCGCGGGTTCCCCTCGGGCATCACCCGCGGGACCCCCGATCAGTGCGGTGAACGCCTCGGGGCGGATCGTCAGGCCCGCCGGTCCGTGTTCGAAAGCGGGGGCGAAGGGGCCCGGCGAGCCGTAGCGCACGGCGAAGACGTGCAGATCCTCCGGGGCGCCGGGAGCCGGTCCGGCTTCGAGTGCCGTGGAGGCGTCGAGGTGGCGCCCCTCGTCCGGGTTGCCGTAGCCGCGCGGATCCGCGGCCAGGGCGAACGCCGTCTGCTCCTGGGTCGTCTCGGAGCGGGCGTCGAAGTGGTCCACGCCGTCCGCTCGTGGACGCGTCAGTCCGAGCGGGCCGGCGGAGGTCACGGCGGCCTCTGCGGTCCTGCGCACCCGGTCCCCGTCGTCGGTGGCGTACGGCAGCCCGGCGAGCGGGTACGGCATGCCGTCGAGGCGTTCGACGGCGACCGTGGTCCACAGGCTCGCGCCGTCGGTGACGTACAGCGACCGGACGTGGCGCAGGACATGGTCGCGGCCGACGACCGGCTTGGTGACGAGCTTGGCACTCAGGCCGTCGCTCCCGAGGTCGCGCACCCGTACCTCGCCCATGGAAGGCGAGGCTGCGGTGCGCCGCCTCCGGCAGCCGCGGGTCCTTGCCGCGCTGCCAGGCGACGGCCAGCAGCGAGGTGACGCCGAGTGGGTGTCGCCGATGTCGTCCACACAGTCGGGGTGTTCGAGATTGCCCTCGGGCGTGAGGCGGGCCAGGGCCTGCTCCACGACGTCGGCGAGGACCGCGTCATACGCCTCGGGCGTGTCCGGCAGGTCGTGCGGCGGGCCGAGCCGGCGGAGGAGGTGCACGGGTGGATCAGCCCTTCATGCCGGAGGTGGCCATGGCATGGTTTGTCGGGTCAGACGACAGGCGAGGGACGGCGGGCGCGCAGTGCGACGGTCAGTGTGTGAGGGCCGTGCCCACCGATGTAGACGCGGTTCCCGGTCGTCGCGTCGGTGCCGCCCACCACGGTGTGGTCCTGACCCGGGTCGTACCGTAGTACGTCGCCCCGGTCCGGCCCGGCGAGCGGTTCGCCTGCCTCGACGTCGGCCTCGACCCGGATCTCGTCGTCACCGACCCGGTAGGTCATCGGCCCGGTCGTCAGGCACCAGTGTCCGTCGCCGATCGGTACGGCGCCCTCTGGCACGCCGCCCGGCCGGAAGGTCAGTTCGAGGGCCCAGGGCACCGTTGGTCCGCTGATGTCGATCCGCAGGTCGGCACCGTCCTCCCTCAGATCCACTTCGACGCGAGTCGTGTGGGAGACCTCGTCCCGAGGCCGGTCCGGGAAGGCCATCGCGGCCGAGAAGCGTCCCTCGTCCGCCATACGGTAGGCGCCGTCGTCCCGTCGCCGTTCCGGCGGGAGCGGCTGGTAGTAGGCGGCCGTGAGGGTTTCGGTGAGCCGGAACCGGTTGTCGGCGAGCTGCTGCATGCCGGCGGCACGGAACGGGCCCAGGTCGAAGAATCCCCGTGAGAGGCGGACCGCGTCGAGGACGGCGTCGCCGGCGAACAGGCGCAGGAAGGTGGGATTGCAGGCGAGGCCCGAGCGGATGCGCCGGTGCTCGGGCACGTCCGAGCCGCCGTACAGGACGCTGTGCGCGGTGGCGGAGGCACGTGCGGCAAGGCGTGCCGTGGTGATGTACCGGCCGCGGGGAAGGGGTTCCGGCGCCGGTTTCGGCAGCACGCGGCACAGGTCGGGGGTGAGGAGGGTCTCGGCGAGCAGGTCGGGGTCGTCGATGCCGCCGGCGGCCGCCAGCCGCGCCGCCCGGCTGAAGTCGCGTCGGCCGGTGCGGATCGCGAGCAGCCGGTAGTGCGGCAGGTAGGGCGCCAGCGGGAACGGGTGGTTCTGGTCCTGCCGTCGCGAGTGGACGGTCTCCACCGTGCCGTCCGGTCTGATGAGGTCCAGGGTCGCGGTGAGGTTGCGTTCGACGGCGTCCCACAGGTCGGTGCGGCCTAGGACGGCGGCCAGGAGCAGCAGCGACGGGTTGGACACGTGGGCCGCGTAGTTGGCGCTCCGCTCCGAGTACAGGCCCTCCGCATCGATGTCGACGCCCTCGGCGAGCCACGCGTCGACACGGTCGAGCAGCCGGCTGTCCGGGAACGACCGGTGCAGCCGGGCCAGCGCCGCGCACAGCTCCCAGCGGTGGTTCGGGGTGTGCGCCCCACCGGTCAGGAGACTGCCGGAGGCGGCGCCGGCGATCTCGGCGAGCGCGGCCGTGACGTCGCGCAGTTCCGGCCCCGCGCCCGCGGCGAGGACGTACGCGTCGCACACGTCGTTGACGGTGAACGCGGAGTCCGGCGGTGACTGCACGTTGTCGCCCCCGGCGAAGAGGCCGGTGGTGGTCTGCGCGGCCCGGAGGGCGCCGAGGTGGGTCATCGCGGCGACGACGGCCTGCCTGCTGCCGTGCAAGGCCGAGGCGGTGGAACGGTACGCCGCGACGAGGGTCTTCACCCGGCGTGCCAGAGCGCGGTGGGTCACACCGGCGGGTTCCTCGTCGGGGCCGGCCGCCAGCGGGGCGGCCAGCCGGTCGGCGGCGTCGGCCACCGCGCGGACGAACTCGTGGTCGAGCGGGGTGGGCACGGTCAGTCCTTCAGTCCGGCATTGATGTCGGCGCCCATGACGTAGCGCTGGAAGACCAGGAAGATGACGATCAGGGGGATCATGGAGATGACCGATGCGCCGAGCAGTACCGACCAGTTGATGTTCTGCGCGCCGACGATGCTCTGGATGCCGATCTGCACGGTGAACTTGTTGGGGTCGTTCAGCATCAGAAGCGGCCAGATGTAGTCGTTCCACCGCCACTGGAAGGACAGGATGGCGAGGGTCAGCATGATGGGCCGGGAGAGCGGCACCATGATCCGCAGGAAGATCGACAGTTCGCGGGCGCCGTCGATGCGTGCGGCTTCCACGAGTTCGTCGGGAACCGTCAGGAAGAACTGGCGGAACATGAAGCATCCGGTCGCGGTGAGCACGGCCGGGAGGATGATGCCGGCGAACGAGTTGTAGAGGCCGAGATTGCGGACCACCAGGAACTCGGGGGCGAGCATGACCTCGCCCGGCAGCATCGTGGTGGCCAGGATGCAGATGAAGAACGCCTTGAGCCATTTGTTGTCGTATTTGGCCAGCGCGTACCCGGTACAGCAGCTGGCTCCCACCGTGAGGATCGTCGTGATCACGCACACGATGGTCGTGTTGATGAAGTATTGGGAGAAGTTGGCACTGCGCCACGCCTCGAAGTAACCCGACAGCGTGGGGTTGTGCGGAACCAGCGTCAGCGGATAGGAGAACAGATCCCCGGCCGGTTTGAAGGAGCTGAGGATGAACCACAGCACCGGCAGCCCGTAGAGGCACGCCAGGATCCACAGCAGTGTCGTCGCGGGTACTGCCCGCCGGAGCCCACCACTGCCCGCACCGCGGGGCCGCTTTTTGGAGACGGCCCGTCCGGGACCGGCGTCGGCCTTGCGTGGCATGTCTGTGGTTGTCATCGGTTCTCCACCCGCCGGTTGACGATCAGCTGGATGATCGCGACGGCCATCAGGATGAGCATGAGCACGAACGACGCGGCGCTCGCGTAGCCGATCTGGCCCCGTTGGAAGCCGGTCTGATAGATGTACTGGACAAGCAGGTTGTTCGACGTTCCGGGTCCGCCGTTGTTGAGGGAGACGAACAGCGGGTATTCTTTCATCGCGTTGATCGTGTTGAGCAGGATGACGATGAACGAGGTGGGCGCGATGCTCGGCAGCGTGATGCTGATGAACTGGCGCCATGGACCGGCGCCGTCGAGCGAGGCCGCCTCGTAGTACGACACCGGTACGTTCTTGATCGCCGCGATGAACAGCAGCATCGAGAAGCCCGTCCAGGCCCAGGATGCCGCGATCACCACCACCAGCAGCGACAGGTCCGCGTTGGACTGCCACGGAACGGCGGACCCGCCGAACTTCTCGATGACGTAGTTGACCAGTCCGAAGTTCTCACCGAACAGCCACCGCCACAGGACGCCCACGACGATGGGCGACAGCAGCCACGGAATGAAGAAGATGACGCGCGCGACCGACGCGCCCTTGGCGTGCTTGCTCACCAGCACATTGGCGGTGAGCAGCGCGAGCGCGAAGTTCAGCGGAACGAAGAGGACGGTGTACAGCAGCGTCCGGGTCAGCGCGTCGTAGAAGGCGGAGTCCCCGAACAGGTTGTGGTAGTTGTCCAGTCCGACGAACTGGAACGCCCCCACGCCCGTGTAGTTCGTGAAGGAGTAGACGAGCCCGATCACCGCCGGCCACACGAAGAACAGCGCGAAGAGCACGACATTGGCCGCGATGAGGACGAGCGGCGCGAGGGTGTAGGTGCTGCGTCTCCTGGGCGGCCTCACGGACACGTCCGCGGCGCTTTTTGTCATCTTCCTGACTTCCGTGCTGGTGGAATGGATTGCTGTGGGCTCACACCATGAGCCCGGCATCACGCGGGCGCCCAGGGCCGGGCGGCGGTGTCTCGACCCCGCCGCCCGGCCCTGTGGCCTACGATCCGCCGCCGACCTGCTGGTTGTAGCCGGCCACGATGTTCTCCAGGGCCTTGTCGACCGACTGCTGGCCGTTGATCGCCTTGCCCAGCTCCGTCTTGGTCGGGTCGGTGGTGAGGCTCTTGCCCTTCAGCACCCAGTTCGTCTGCGCGCCGTTGAAGTAACCCGAGATCGGGGCGTAGAGCGGGATCTCCTCGTTGTACAGCTTGAACGCCGCCTGCGCCGCCTCGGAGGTGAAGGGGTACTTCGGGCTCAGACCGCTCTCGACCGGGAGGAACCCGGAGGCCTCGACCAGCTCGGTGTACTGCTTCGGCTCGTACACCCAGGACAGGAACTTCTGCGCGGCGGTGGCCGCGGCGCCGTTGTTGTTGAAGCCCACCATCATGCCGCCGCTGTTGACGTCACTGGCCTGCACGGGCTGGGCGGGAGTCGGGACGCTCGCCCAGTCGAACTTCTTGATGCTCGACGCGAAGGCGGGAACCTGCCACACGCCGGACCAGTAGGCGACCACGTCACCGCTCTGGAACATGGCGGACGGGTCGGCGCCGCTGGTCCACACCGACTTCGGCATGGTCTTGTCGTCGTTCAGTCCGACGAAGTACTTCACGGCCTTCTTGGTCGCGGCGTCCACCGAGAACTTGCCGGAGGAGTCCGCGTGGACGTACTGCCCGCCCATCTCGTACACCATGGCGCGGAGCCGGGACGGTGACTGGTCGAACGTCAGGGAGTACTTGGCGCCGGTCTTCTCGCGGACCTTGTTCGCCGCCGCGATGAAGTCGGTCCAGGTCCAGGTCTTCTGGGGCGAGGTCGGGACGGAGACGCCGGCCTTCTTGAACAGCGTCTCGTTGATGTACAGGCCGGACGCGGTGACGTCCGAGGGGATGGACAGCACCTTCCCGGACGAGTCCTTGGCGAGGAAGTTGGCGTTGATGTTATTGGTCTTGTTGTTGGCGATGGAGCTGAGGTCGATCAGCTTGCTCGACCAGATCGGGTCCAGCGCCGGCACGTCCGCCACGTCGGGCAGCGAGTTCGCCTGCGCGGCGTTGTGCAGCTTCGTCGGGTACCCGTCATAGGGGATGTTGACGAGCTTGACGTTGACGCCGTTTTCCTTCTTGTACTGCGCCACCAGCTTCTTCCAGCCCGCGTCCTGACCCGGAACCGTGGAGATCCAGAACGTCAGCGACTTCGCGTTCCCGCCCGAGCCGGACCCCGACCCGCAGGCGGAGAGCAGCAGGGCTCCTGCCGTGGCCACGGCAGCGAGAGGAACCAGGCGGCGCATGCCGCCGCGGCCGAGTCGGCGAGAGCGCCGCACACCCACAGTGGTCATCTTCAATCCCTTTTCGTCGTAGCGGAAGAAGCACGGCGCCAGCCGAGGCGGCACGGGTGCGTTTTGAGGGAGATGTCGCTTTCCGGGGGCACGGCCTCGCCCGGCCGTGTCGCCTTGACGGGTGGGGTCCCCGGCCATGACGGCCGACGTCGCACAAGCACGCCCTCGTGCGGCTGCCGTACTTCGCGTACGGGCTGAAGGCTCACCCGGAGTCGGCGTCCCGGCCGACTTAGAAAGCGCTTGTCCGGACATTGGCAGACCGATAAGGAAGCCGTCAATCCTTCACCTGCGCGCCCTCGGTCACGGTTTGGACTCCCTTGGCCACGGCGAGCCGGGCGGCACCCACCACGGTACCGAGATCCCCGATCTGGCTGCTGACCACCTCGGTGGGCCAGCTGAGCCGCCCCAGTTCGGCCCGCACCCCCGGCAGGAGCTGGGGATCCGCGCCGGTGCTGCCGCCGAGGACGATCAGTCCCGGATCCAGTACGGCAGCCACCGCGGCGGCCAGCCGGCCCACGTCGGCGGCGTGCCGGGCGACGACTGCACGGGCGGGTTCCCGGCCCGCCGCGGCCAGCGCGAAGAGCC
>NZ_JBEYFS010000031.1:22628-67106 GCF_040634475.1 Streptomyces sp. NPDC007095 | reverse complement strand
GCCGCGCCCGCGGAACCGGCGCAGGGCTGGGGCGCCGCCCCGGCCCAGCAGCAGGGCTTCCCGGCCCAGCAGGCACCCGGCGCCGGCCCGCTGCCGGCCGAGGGCACCCAGCAGCCGTCGTACGGGGACCAGCGGCCGTACGGGGACCAGCAGCCGCCGTCGTACGGCGGTCAGGAGACTTCCGCCTACGGCGGCCAACAGGATCCGGCGTACGGCGGCCACCAGGGCGGTGCCGTACCCCAGCAGCAGCCCCAGGGCGCGCATGCTGCCGCGCTGCCGCCCGCCGTTCCCGGGGCGCTGCCGCCCGCCGTCGACGAGGGCGCCACGCAGTACATCCCGCCGGTTGCGGCCGCCCCCGAGGGCGCGACCCAGTTCCTGCCGCCCGTCCCCGCCACGCCCGACGAGGGGGCCACGCAGTACATCCCGCCGGTGGGCCCGGGTGCGCTGCCGCCCGAGGTGTCTTCGGGACCGCTGCCCCCGGCCGCGCACCCCGACGCCGAGGCCACGCAGTACATCGCCCCCGTGCCCGCGGAGCCGGGCGCGGCGCCGTACGGGATACGTCCGGGCGGGCCGGAGGACCGGCAGCCGCCCGCGGAGTTCGACAACCTGTTCCGCAGTGCGCCCGGCGCGCCGAGTGCGTCGGAGGGGCCCGCGTCCACGCAGCAGCTGCCGCGGTTCGAGGCCCCCGCCCCGCAGACTCCGCACGCCCCGCAGACTCCGCACGCCCCGTATGGCGCGCAGGCCCCGGGGATGCCCGGAGCGCCGGGCGGGCGGGCCGCCACCCGGCGCGGCGCGGCCGACGACGGCGGCGATGGCCGCGGTGGACGGAGCCGCTCGCGCGTCCCGCTGATCGCGGCCGTCGGTATCGGCATCGTCGTGCTCGGTATCGGGGCAGGCGCCATGCTCAGCGGCGGCGGAGGCAGCGACAGCGGCAAGAACGACAGCAGCAAGAACGTGTCGGCGACGGCCGGGGCCACGGACGGCTCGTCGGCGGCGGCCGACCCGGCCAAGGCGCAGGCCGTCGCGCTGGACAAGCTCCTCGCGGACAGCAACAACAGCCGCGACTCGGTGATCAACGCCGTGGAGAACGTGAAGGGGTGCAACAACCTGGACCAGGCGGCCAGTGACCTGCGCGACGCGGCCAAGCAGCGGTCCGGACTGGTGACCAGGCTCTCCGGCCTCTCGGTCGACAAGCTCCCGAACAACGCCGAGCTGACCGCCGCGCTGAACAGCGCCTGGCAGGCCTCCGCGTCGGCCGACAACCACTACGCGGCCTGGGCCGACCAGGTCAAGGGCAAGAAGGGCTGCAAGAAGGGCCACGCCCGCACCACCGGGCAGACCGCGGCGGCCACGCAGGCCAGCGGCACCGCGAGCGCGCAGAAGGCGAAGGCCGCCAGGCTGTGGAACTCGATCGCCTCGACGTACGGACTGACGCGGCGCACGACGACCCAGCTGTGACCGCCCGGTCCGAGTGACCGCCCGGACCGGGCCCTGGTCTCAGTTCGAGTCCGCGTTCTCCAGCGTCTTGGACACGTCGATGAACCCGTTGCGCTCCGAGGCCAGCTGACCCTCGCGTACGACCTGGAAGGTGACGTGGGCGTTGACCAGGCGCGGGAAGTCGACGGCCGCGATCAGGTCCTCGTAGCGCCAGCTGAGGGTCGGGGTGAGCCGGCCGGTGGTCACCTTGAGGCCGTTGTCGAGGGCGTGCCGGATCGCGAGCGAGGTCACCTTGCCGTCGCCGAGCGACTCGACGACCGACTTGAACACGTTGTACGCGATCCAGGTGGTCTGCACGCCGGCGTCCGCGGGGTCGATCCGGTTGTCGCCGAAGGCCTCCTCCTTGATCACCTTGCGCATCGGGTCCCAGCGCGCGTCGCTCGCCACCGGGTACCAACCGGTGACGTGCGCGCCCTCGTACGGGCTCGACTGGCCGCCGGTGGAGTCGATCAGGGACTGGTCGAGGCTGCCCAGCACCGTGCCGGTACCCACCTTCGGATAGTCCTGGCGGTCGCGCCGGAACGAGTCCATGAAGGTCTCCGTACGGTCCCCGAGCGCGGGCACCGCGCAGCCCTGCTTCAGCGGGTCCGAGCTCGCGCGGCCGAGCGCGAGCTTCGTCTGCTCCGAGTACTCGGTCGCGTCCTCGGCGGCCCGCTGGTCGGTGGCGGGCGTGTGGCCCTCCGCCTTCAGACCGGCGTTGAGCAGCACCGGGAGCTGGTCGCCCGCGACGGTGTCGGGCCGCACGAGCGCCACCGGACCGCACTTCTTGCCGAGCTGCTCCCCGAGACCGGCCAGCAGGGCGGGCTCGCCGCCGTTGATCGGATAGGAGAGCGGGCTCGAGAACTCGTCGTCGGTGACGCCGTAGCCGCCGATGTACGGGATGCCGGCGGCCTCCAGCGGGGCCAGGAAAGAACGGCCGTGCTGGCTGTAGGAACCGACGACCGCGACCACGTTCTCGTCGGCGGCGCGCCGGGCGCACTTCGCCGCGTACACGGTGTCGTTGTGGTCGTTGCAGGTCAGGACCTTGAGCTTGTGGCCGTTGATGCCGCCGTTCGCGTTGATCCAGCGCGCGTAGGCCTCGGCCATGGCGGGCATGCCGGGCTTGTTGGTCGCGGGGGTGTCCTGCGGCGCCCAGGTCATGACGGTGATGGGGTCGTCCCCGGAGCCCCCCGTGATACCGGGGACGGCCCCGCACCCGACAGCGATCGACGCACACGCCACCACCGCGCCCGCCAACAGCACTCTGGTCCTGACCTTCGTCGAGACTCTGGTCCCGGTCCGCTGGGGGCGGACGGGTGGGGTGGTGCTCGTGCGTCGCCTACCGGTCATGGACACGCACGATTCCGTCACATCACTAACCCGCGTGTGACCGGCAGTCAACGTGAGGTGACGTAGAGGTGAATTGCGGGGGGCGATGATCGCATTTTCACGGAGAACGTACGATCGTCGACTGTGCAAGGTTCGGAGAACTCTTCCCGTCGCGGCCGTCGCTCCTCCACCATGGGCGGCATGCCACTGAACGACATGCCCTGGTGGCGCTGGCGCAGCAATGTGCGTTCCGCGCTGCACATGCTCTCCGACCCCACCTTCCAACGTGATGTCTGGCTTGCCGGGATCGACGGGTACGGAGACGTCACCGACGCCGTGTACCGCCTGGTCGAGGACACCTGGCTGGACAACTGGTCCGCCGAGAAGTACGTCGGCACGATCTTCCGGGACTCCCAGGAGGCGGCCCTCGTCGACACCGCCGTGCTCCGCGTCCTGCGGATCATGCACCAGGTCGGGCCCGACGCACCCGTCTCCGCCTACCTCGACCACCAGGCGTGGCCGGAGGCACTGCGGGCGGCGCGCGACGCGCACGTACGCCTCGCGGTGAGCGACGGCGAGGATCCGGACACTCCGCCGCGGACGCTGGAGATCCTGCGGATCCTGACGCGGTCGGCGTAGCGGCCGCTCCGAGGGCCGGGACTGGAGCGCGGGGACCCGAGCGCGGGGACCCGAGCGCGGGGACCCGAGAGCCGGGACCCGAGGGCCGGGACCCGAGGGCCGGGACCCGAGCGCGGGGACCCGAGAGCCGGGACCCGAGGGCCGGGACCGAGAGCCGGGACCTTGAAGGGTCCGGCCATCTGGGAGGGTCCTACGTCCGGACGCCGTGTGCGTCCGCGTGGCGGGACGGTTCGTCCGGCGCGGTGCCTCGTATGGGACCCTGTCCTGCATGAATGATCAGTCCACCCGCGCCGCCGCGCCCGCCGAACAATATGTCCTGACCCTCTCCTGCCCGGACAAGCAGGGAATCGTGCACGCCGTGTCGAGCTACCTCTTCATGACCGGCTGCAACATCGAGGACAGCCAGCAGTTCGGCGACCACGACACGGGACTGTTCTTCATGCGTGTCCACTTCTCGGCCGAGGCGCCGGTGACCGTGGACAAGCTGCGCGCGAGCTTCGCGGCGATCGGTGACTCCTTCCACATGGACTGGCAGCTCAACCGGGCCGAGGACAAGATGCGGGTCGTGCTGATGGTCAGCAAGTTCGGCCACTGTCTGAACGACCTGCTCTTCCGCGCGCGGACCGGCGCGCTGCGCGTCGACATCGCGGCCGTGGTCTCCAACCACACGGACTTCGCCGAGCTCGTGGCCTCGTACGACGTCCCCTTCCACCACATTCCGGTGACGAAGGACACGAAGGCGCAGGCCGAGGCGCAGCTGCTCGAACTGGTCCGCTCCGAAGGGGTCGAACTGGTCGTGCTGGCCCGCTACATGCAGGTGCTCTCGGACGACCTGTGCAAGCAGCTCAGCGGCCGGATCATCAACATCCACCACTCCTTCCTGCCGAGCTTCAAGGGCGCGAAGCCGTACCACCAGGCGCATGCGCGCGGTGTGAAGCTGATCGGCGCGACGGCGCACTACGTCACCGCCGACCTCGACGAGGGGCCGATCATCGAGCAGGAGGTCGAGCGCGTCGGCCACGACGTGACGCCCGACGGGCTGGTCGCCATCGGGCGGGACGTGGAGTGCCAGGCGCTGGCGCGCGCGGTGAAGTGGCACGCCGAGCGCCGGATCCTCCTGAACGGCCGCCGCACGGTGGTGTTCGCGTAGGGCCGGTTTCCTCGGCTGCGGGCGGGGGTTGCTCGCGCCCACGCGGCGGAGCCGCACAGTGAAAACAGCCCCGCGCTCCTGGAAGCCTCACCCCGGCCCGCATCACTCAGCCTGTCCGGCGTTCGAGGACGAGGGAAACGGGCGGCCTACATGCGGCTCAGGGACGCGGCGGCGAAGAGTACGTCCCTGATGGCCTCGCGGTCGCCCACCTGACCCGCCGCCGCTTCCTCCGGCGACACGTGCCCAGCCGCCAACCGACAGAACTCCACCCCGTCCAGAGCGACATGCGCGACCTCGTGCTCGGCGGAGGCGACGCTTGCCGGGGAGTCGAGCGGGATCAGCCACTCGCCCCCACCGGAGCCCTCGATCTCCAGACGCAGACTGCGCCCGGGCGCCCCGGCGGCGACGAGCCGGCGGGGCGCCGGAGCCGACAGCCCCGCCCGCCGCCGCTCGGCGAGCGACATGGGCAGCATCCGCGCCGCCAGGTCGATCATCCGGTGCAGATGACGCGGCGCGGGCGGCTCGTACGGATAGTCCACGGCGTTCGCGATGTCCCCCGCGTGCACCCAGCACTCGAAGGCGCGATCCAGCATCGAGTCGCTGAGCGGCAGTTCGAAAGCGCCGTACGACACGGCGAGCCGCCCGGAGCCTCCGCCCGCGAACGACACCGTACGGACGAGGTGGTGGCTCTGCTCCCGCCAGGGCGCGCGCACGGCCCGGGTGGGCGGGAAGTGCGAGGCACGCCAGTACGCCTCGGTGCGCTGCGAAGGAGTCGGGGTGCCCGCAGCCCCCTTCGCCCCGGTCTTCCCGGTCGTCGCTCCGCCGAGCGGGTCCTCCAGGCCCAGCGCCACCCCCACCAGCCCGTCCACGGAGAGCAGATGCGCGATGACCCCGGCCACGGTCGTGCGCCGGCTCACGGGCCCGTCGCCCTCGAACCAGCGCAACCGCACCGGCGCGTGCCACTCCGCGTCTCCTATGTCCTGCAACAGCGCGTCGAGCCGCGCGGCCTCCGCGTCGTAGGGCGCCGCCCACTCGGGCACCGGGATACGCGCCGGACGCCGGTCCAGGCAGCCTTCCAGGACCCGGGTGCGCAGCGTCGGGTCGAGATCGAGGCTCTCCGGCGGGTGCAGCAGCCCGACCGCCTCGCGCAGTCGCAGCGCCTCGTCCGCGCACGAACCGCACTCCCCGAGGTGCTCCTCGACCGCCTCCGTCTCCTGCGCCGAGCAGGCGGCCAGCGCCCACGCGCCGAGCAGCGACTTCAGCACCCGGTGCTCCATAACGAGCGGCGCGGGTTCCGGCAGCGGCAGTCCGGTGTCCTCGACGGAGGAACGCGGCATGGGGATGCGCGACGGCTGCCCCGACCCTGCGGGACCGGCGGGACCGGCGAGCCCACCGCCGCCACCGTCCCCGTCGTCACCTCCGCCTCCGACAGGGCCGTCCCCTTCATCGCCCTGCTCCTTCGCCTCCTTCGCCTCGTGCGCCTCGTGTTCGGCGAGAGGCTTGTCGAAAGGCTCGTCGAAAGGCTCGTCGAAGGGATCGAACCGGTCTGTTCCTCCGCTCACCGCGCACCTCCGTATTCGGGCGGCGTGCCGGAGAGCCCGGCGTCGTGGGCGGTGGACAGCAGTTGCAGGCCGAGACGGAGCCGGCGGCGGGCCTCGTCCTCGGTGACGCCGAGGTCGGCGGCGGCCTGGCGGTAGTCGCGGCGCTGGAAGTACGCCAGCTCCAGGGCGGCCCGCAGTGGGGTCGGCATGGACGTGACGATGTAGTCCGCGCGGGCGGCGACGGAGGCGCTGCGCACCTTGCGTTCCAACTCCTCGGTGGTGCCGCCGCCGTCCAGGGCGAGCGCGGCGGTCTCGGTGGTGCGCAGCCGCTGCACGGCGAGCCGGTGGGTCAGCGTGGCGATCCAGGAACGCAGGGGACCCTGCTTGGGGTTGTACGACTCGGGGCTCTGCCAGACGTGGGCGAACACCTCGCGGGTGATGTTGTCGGCGGCCCGCTCGTCGCCGAGTACGCGGTGCGCGAGGCCGTGCACGAGCGAGGCGAACCGGTCGTAGAGCTCACCGAGCGCGGCCGCCTCCCCGCGTGCGAGCCGCTGCTGCATCTTGCGGTCCCAGCGGGGCGGTGCGTCCTTCGTCGCCATGCGGCCCCCTCACTCTGCTCCTGCCCGGCGCCTGTCCCTGCGTCCCTGTCCGTACCTGTCGGCGGCCGGAGTCCCCGTCCAGCCTGTGTGCATCGCTGTCTCGAATGTAGTCGGCACGTCCGACAGCGCACGCCCCTTTACGTCAATGTGCGCCCCTGGACGGGGTCCGGATGGTAGAAGCCCATCGCTTCCCCCCTTGGATCCGATCGAATCAGACCGTACGTGACCACTGAACGACCGAAACAGCTCGGTCATCCAGCATTTTCGACCGTAGACCGACGTTTCATGGATCGCGTACCGGTGTTTCATGGAACGACGGTGGGGCAGCCGCGCTGACAGGAAGCGTAAGAAGTGCTTCCGTTTTCGGCGGGCGAGGCGAGCGGGAGGCGTTGCGGTGACGCTCAAGGTGACCGACGACGAGTGGGGCGAGTGGGGCGAGTGGGCCGTGCTCCGGGTGTCGGGCGAGATGGATCTCGTGACGTCTCCGGTGCTGCGCCGGCGGGTGCACGAAGCGGTGGCGGAGGGTCGTCACAGTCTGGTCCTCGACCTCTCCGAGGTCCTCTTCTGCGACTCCAGCGGCGTCGGCGTCCTCATCGCGACCCGCCGTCTGGTCCGCTCCTGCCAGGGGCGTCTGCGGCTGATCCTGCCGGCGCAGGGCGCGGCGGACGTCTCCCACGTCAACCGCGTTCTCGGGGCCCTCGGAGTGCGCCGCCTCTTCGACGTCTATCCGGACGTCGTCTCGGCCGTCGACGAGGAGTCGAGTCCGCTGTCGGCGTGAACCCGCGCCACACAGTTGTCCGGGAATTCCCTCGGTCTTGGCACAACCGCCGTTTTCCCGCACCCCGGGTTGCCCGGGCGTCGTACGCTCCGTGCCAGATGAAACCGCAGTCCGGCTGAGATTCCGGCTGAGTTGTAAGGCGGTCCGAGAAGACCATGGTCAGCACCGAGTACGAGCGCAGGATTGCCGCCCGCTTCGCCGGCTTCGACCAGGACGGCAACGGCTACATCGACCGGGAGGACTTCAACGCCGCGACGAAGGCGGTTCTCGCCGAGTTCGGTACGCCGGCACGGTCGGACAAGGGCCAGGCCCTGTACGTCGGCGCGGAGGCGTTCTGGCAGGGCATGGCGGGGATAGCGGATCGTGACGGCGATCAGCGCATCACCCGGGCAGAGTTCGTGAACGGCGCCGTGAAGCGGCTGCGGGACAACCCCGACCGCTTCGGGGAGATCGCCCGTCCCTTCCTGCACGCGGCCCTCGCCGTCGCGGACACGGACGGGGACGGCGTGGCCACGGTCGAGGAGGCCGTCCGCGTACTCAGGGCCCTGGGCGTGCCCGACGGCGTCGCCGCCGTGGCGGCCGCCACGCTCGACACGGACGCCGACGGCCGGATCGGTGAAACGGAGGTCGTCACCTCGTTCGCCCGCTACTTCACAGTTCCGGAGTAGACCCCTACGGCACCCGTACTCCCACTGGCCGTCCGGTCCCCACCCTCACCCCTCCCCCGAAAACCACTCCCTCAGCTTGTACTTGAGCACCTTCCGGAGTGTTTCGTTGCGGGGGAGGGCGTCCACCACCTCCAACTGCTCGGGGAGTTTGTGGACGGAGAGTCCTTCCCCGCGCAGGTACGAGACCACGACGGCGAGCGTCAGTTCGGCGGCGCCCGGAGGCTGTTCGACCACGGCGCAGACCCGCTCACCGCGGTCGGCGTCCGGGAGGCCGATCACCGCGACGTCGCCGACGGCCGGGTGCCGGTGCAGCAGGTCCTCGATCTCCTTCGCGGAGATGTTCTCGCCCTTGCGGATGATGACGTCCTTCAGGCGCCCGGTGAGGACGAGGTGCCCGCTCTCCGTCAGACGGCCCACGTCACCGGTGATCAGGAACCCGTCCTCGTCGAAGGCCTCGGCGGTCTGCGCCGGGTCCAGATAGCCCTGACAGACGGCTTCCCCGCGCAGCCGTACCCCGCCGTCCACGATCCGTATCTCCATGCCCGCCGACGGCCTGCCCTCCGTCGTCGCGAGATTCTCGGCCGTGTCGTCCGGCGCCCCCATCGTGATCATCGGGACCTCGGTCATCCCGTACCCGTGGGTGAGCTGCACGCCCATCTCCCGTACGACGGAGTGGTACACCTCGGGCGGCTTCGGCGCGCCCCCGCCCGCCAGCAGCCGTAGCGTGGGGATGACCGGCTCGGACGGCCGCTTGCGCTGCTCGGCGAGGAACATCGAGTAGAACGCCGTCGAACCGCCCGCCACCGTCACCCCGTGCCGCCGGTACTCCGCCAGCGCCTCCGGCAGCGCGAAGTGCTCGAACATCACCGCGGGGAAGCCGTACAGCAGCAGCATCACCGTGTAGTCGGGCCCGGCGATGTGCGCGTACGGGAAGGCCATCGAGCCCACGTCGGCGGCCGACAGCCGCAGCGCGTGGGCGAGGCACGACCCGCCCGCGATCAGCGAACGGTCCGTGTGGAGGACCCCCTTGGGGTCGGACGTCGTCCCTGAGGTCCAGTAGATCCAGCGGACCGAGGTGCCCTCGGCGGGTGGCGCGGGCAGCACGGCGGGATCGCCGTCCGGCAGCACGTCGTACGCCTCGAAGACACCCTTCGCACCGAGCCGCCGCGCCATCGCCGTGTGGTCGAACCCGCGCCACTCGCCCGGTACGGCGAAGTACTCGGCCTTGGACTCCCGCAGCGCGAAGCCGACCTCGCGGTCGCGGTAGAAGGGGATCACCGGGGACTGTACGGCGCCGAGGCGGGCCAGGGCGAAGGACAGCAGAGCGGTCTCGACACGGGTGGGCAGTTGCCAGGCGACCACCGTGCCGGGGCGTACGCCCATGTCGTACAGGCCCGCCGCCACCCGCTCGGCGCGGTCGCGCAACTCGCCGAAGCTCAGGGTGCGGTCGCCCTGGAGGAGGACCGGACGGTCGGGGGTGAGGTCGGCCCGGCGCGCGACCAGTTCCCAGAGGGTGCGGGATGCGCTCAGTGCGTGGGCGGTGTCGTTCACGGCGGTGGCCCCCTGTGACTGTGATGCAACTGACGGACAGTCAGATCGTGGGCAGAGCGTAGGGCTCGGCGCCTTGTCGGTCCAGGGGTGCGGGACTAGCCTGCTGGGGAAATGGGAATCTGACGGCCCATCAGATATGCACGCCAGGCGGAGGGGAACCATGACCGAACTGCCCCGCATCATCAGCGTCGACGACCATGTGATCGAGCCCGCGCACCTCTTCGAGACCTGGCTGCCGAAGAAGTACCAGGACCGGGGACCCAAGCCCCTCACGGCCGGAATCGGTGAACTCGCCTACGTCGGCGGCAAGTACCAGATCACCATGGACCCGGACGGGCCGCCCACCGACTGGTGGATCTACGAGGACCTCAAGTTCCCGTACAAGCGCAACATCGCCGCCGTCGGCTTCGACCGCGACGAGATGACCCTGGAGGGCATCACGCGCGAGGAGATGCGGCGCGGCTGCTGGGACCCCGCCGAGCGGCTCAAGGACATGGACCTCAACCACGTCGAGGGAAGCCTCTGCTTCCCGACCTTCCCCCGCTTCTGCGGGCAGACCTTCGCCGAGGCGCACGACAAGGAAGTGGCCCTGGCCTGCGTGCGCGCGTACAACGACTGGATGGTCGAGGAGTGGTGCGGCGACAGCGGCGGCCGGCTGATCCCGCTGTGCCTCATCCCGCTGTGGGACATCGAACTGGCGGTCGCGGAGATCCGGCGCAACGCCGCGCGCGGAGTGAAGGCGGTGACGTTCTCCGAGATCCCCACCCATCTCGGCCTGCCCTCCATCCACTCCGGCTACTGGGACCCGTTCTTCGCGGTCTGCCAGGAGACGGGGACGGTCGTGAACATGCACATCGGTTCCTCGTCGCAGATGCCCGCCGCGTCCCCGGACGCGCCGCCCGCCGTACAGGCCTCGCTGTCCTTCAACAACGCGATGGCCT
This sequence comes from Streptomyces sp. NPDC007095, assembly GCF_040634475.1. Taxonomy (NCBI): domain Bacteria; kingdom Bacillati; phylum Actinomycetota; class Actinomycetes; order Kitasatosporales; family Streptomycetaceae; genus Streptomyces; species Streptomyces sp. NPDC007095. Next base: position 56,434 of record NZ_JBEYFS010000031.1, on the reverse strand, counting down.
CGATGATGGACTTCCTGTTCAGCGGGGTGCTGGTGAAGTTCCCGCGTCTCAAACTCGCCTACTCCGAGGGGCAGATGGGCTGGATCCCGTACGCCCTGGAGCGCGCCGACGACGTCTGGCAGGAGCACCGCGCCTGGGGTGGCGTCCGGGACCTCATCCCGGAGCCGCCCTCGACGTACTACTACCGGCAGATCTTCTGCTGCTTCTTCCGCGACAAGCACGGCGTCGCCTCGCTGGACGTCGTGGGACGGGACAACGCGACCTTCGAGACCGACTACCCGCACGTCGACTCGACCTTCCCGCACACCAAGGAGGTCGCCCTCGACCATGTGAAGGGCCTCGACGACGAGACCGTCCACAAGCTGATGCGCGGCAACGCCATCCGCATGCTCGGCCTGGACCTCGACAAGTAGCGGGCCCATGGATCTCACGTACACCCCCGAGGAGGAGGAGTTCCGCGCCCGGCTGCGGGAGTGGCTCGCCGGGGTGCTCCCGGCGCTGCCCCCGAAACCGTCCCCGGACGACTGGCCCGGCCGGCGGGCGTACGACCTCGGGTGGCAGCGGATGCTGTACGACGCCGGGTACGCGGGGCTGCACTGGCCCGTCGACGCCGGGGGCCGGGGTGCCACGCCGACCCAGCACCTCATCTACCTGGAGGAGACGGAACAGGCGGGCGCCCCATACGTAGGGGCCAATTTCGTCGGGCTGCTGCACGCCGGGCCGACCATCGCCTCCGAAGGGACCCCCGCGCAGCGGGCGCGCTGGCTGCCGCCGGTGCTGCGTGGCGAGGAGGTCTGGTGCCAGGGGTTCAGCGAACCGGACGCCGGCTCGGACCTCGCGGCACTGCGCACACGCGCGTGGCGGGACGGCGACGACTACGTAGTGAGCGGGTCCAAGATCTGGACCTCCCACGCCGAGGTCGCCGACTGGTGCGAGCTGCTGGTCAGGACCGACCCGGCGGCCCCGAAGCACCGAGGGATCTCGTGGCTCGCGATGCCCATGGACGCGCCCGGGATCACCGTCCGGCCACTGCGCACCCTCGCGGGTTCGACCGAGTTCGCGGAGGTCTTCCTCGACGAGGTGCGGGTGCCCGTCTCACACCGGGTCGGCGCCGAGAACGACGGTTGGCGCGTGACCATGGTGACCCTGTCGTACGAGCGCGGTACCGCCTTCGTGGGCGAGGTCGTGGCCTGCCGACGGGTGCTGGGGGAGGTCGCGCGCGAGGCCCGGAAGAACGGCCGCTGGGACGATCCGGCACTCCGGCGGCGGCTGGGCGGGCTCAACGCCGAGTTCCGCGCGCTGTGGCGGCTCACGCAGTGGAACGTGAGCGAGGCACAGAGGAACGGGGGAGTGCCGGGAGTAGGCGGCTCGGTTTTCAAACTGAGGTACTCGCACGCGCGGCAGGAGTTGTACGACGCCGCCGCCGAGGTTCTCGGGCCCGAGGCGCTGGACCTGGGCCGAGAGTGGACCCTCGACCGGCTCGGCTCCCTGTCGTACACCATCGCGGCCGGCACCTCGCAGATCCAGCACAACATCGTGGCCGAGCGGATCCTGGGCCTGCCGAAGGGACGGTGAGTACCTCCCGTGGACTTCCAACTCACGGACGACCAGCGAGCCTTGAAGACGGGCGTGCGCGAGCTGCTCGCGGCGCGGTTCGGCCGGGAACGGCTGCGCGTCGCCGTGGACGAGGGGCCGAGGCTCGACCGGGCCCTGTGGCGTGAGCTCGGCGAGGCGGGGTTCTTCGCGCTGCGCCTGCCCGAGGCGGACGGCGGCGTCGGGCTCGGCCTCCCGGAGGCGGTGCTCGCCTTCGAGGAGGCGGGGCGGGTGCTGCTGCCCGGCCCGCTGATCGCCACGCATCTCGCGGCGGGCGTGGTGGATGGGGCCGCCACCGGGGAGACCGTGGTGACGGCCGTCGACGGCGGCGGCCTGGTGGTGTGGCTGGCCGAGGCGGACGTCGTACGCGGGGACGCGAGCGGCGCCGAGCCGCTGCGGCCGGTGGACCCACTGACGCCGCTGCACCGGGTACCCGTATCCGGCGTTGCCGAGCCCCCGGACGTACGCCCCGTGGGTTCCACCGGCGCACTCCCCACGGCTCCCCTCACTTCGCTCTTCACGGCGGCCGAACAACTCGGCACCGCCGCCCGCGCCTGCGACACGGCCGTGCAACACGCCCGGACCCGCGAGCAGTTCGGGCAGCCGATCGGGGCCTTCCAGGCGGTCAAGCACCTGTGCGCCCAGATGCTGGTGCGGGTGGAACTGGCGCGCGCCGCGGTCTACGCCGCCGCCGTCACGGCCGACCCCGTGGACATCGCGGCGGCCCGGCTGCTCGCCGACGAGGCCGCCGTGCGCGGCGCCCGCGACTGCCTCCAGGTGCACGGCGGCATGGGCTTCACCTGGGAGTCCGACGTCCATCTGTATTTGAAGCGGGCTTGGACTCGAACCCGACGTACGGGATCGGCTACGGAGAGTGAGGAATTATTGGCGGCCGACCTGGTGTCCGGAGCGGGCCCACAGGGCTCTGTACAGGCACGGTCCGGAAAGGGGCGGGATGGATGTCGCGGATCGTGGCATACCGGAATTACGGAGCGTTGATATCGGGTTGTGTCCTACGCGTGACTTGTCACGGCCTGGAGTCGGCGGCGGGCTCGGGTACCTTGTGTGGGATGCGAGTGGTTCCGAGGTCGAGCCATCCCGGTGTTGCCCCTGAGGCCGCGCCGGATCCGGCGATGCTCGCCGCTCGCAAGGCAGTGCGGACCCCCGCGACTGCCTGTTCGACTCCCCGTGGCGAGCGTCGCACAGTATGCCGCAGGCGTACTCCTTCGCGCTGGAATATGCCCGAAGCGCTTGTTGGGGTGACTGTACGTCAACCATGCTGTCTCTCAAGGGAATCACGTTCCGTGATCCTGGTTCTGGTCATGCAGGTCATGGCCACGATCGTGGCCCTGGTGAGGCGCGAGGCGATGTGTCCGCCGGTTCGGATGGTGTGAGCGGTGCAGGTGCTTCAAGTGCAGCTGGAGATCCGGCCCGACCCCGCGGAGGTGGGGCGAGCTCGGAGGTGGGCCCGTTCGCGGCTCGCCGGGTCCGGGATAGAGGCCGATGAGCCGCTCGCCGAGACGCTGATCCTGCTCGTCTCCGAACTCGTCACCAACGCCGTGGTGCACACCGGCTGTCCGGCCGTGCTGCGGCTGTCCCTGCCGGGCGTCCTCGGTGAGTCCATCGGGACCGTCCGCCTGGAGGTGGCCGACTCCAGCGCCCGCCCCCCGGTGCCCCGGCACGCCGAGGGTGACGAGACCAACGGCCGCGGCCTGGAGTTGGTCGACGGTCTGGCGGACCGCTGGGGCTGGAACCCCGAGGGTGCCGGCAAGAGCATCTGGTGCGAGGTCGACCGCTGTACGCAGGGCGCCCGGGCGGGGGTCGCGTACGCGGCTTCCTCCTATGAGGGCTTCGCGTACGAGGCGTACGAGGCGGTCTAGTCCGCGTCCGCACCCGCTCCCGTACCTCTGGTGCGGGAGCACGGTTCGTGCATTTGTGCACGTGTTCCGTTTCCACGGCCCGGGTCGGGGCCGAGTGCGCCGGGATGTGCTTCCGTGCGCGCCGTCGCAAAGGGCGCGTAAGTGATAATTCCCCGAACAGGTGTTGACGTGGCGTGTCCGTTTGATCACGCTTGTGTTCAGCGATTCGCCGCGAGGGGACGGCGAGGGTTTCGGTGACGGGAACCCTCGGCGAGTGCGGGTCGTGATTCGGCGTCGGCTCCCGCAGGGCCAGAGGGAGCAGGGCGGGTACGCCGGAACCGACTGGCGGCGCGCGATGCCGTGCTCGGGGCGCGCAGTGGCGCGCCGCCAGCCGACCCATTCCCCGGCCGACCCTTTACCAGGCCGCCGGCCGCCCCTTTCCACGGCCGCCGGCCGGCCTTTCCCCGGGGGCCGGCCGCCCCTTTCCACGGCCGCCGGCCGGCCTTTCCCCGGGGGCTCCAGGGGCTCATCTCAGAGGATGGCCACCGGTGCCACGGGGGTGCCCGTGCCGCCCACGAAGGGTTCCGGCATCGCGGACAGCAGGAAGGCGTAGCGATTCTCTTGTCCACAGGCTGTGGACAACTCTTCGAGATTCCAGTTCTGGCCCTGCAGCATCCCCATCTCGACCAGGTCGAGCGCGTGTACGGGCAGCCACAGGTCCTCGATTTCGGGAGGGAAGATCTCAAAAGTGAGAGTGTCGTTCGCGACGGCCGCGACATCGCGCGCGTGGAACCACTCCGGTGTGCGGATCGACAGCCCGGGCGACGGATACCCGTACGCGTGCTTGTCGCCGGCCAGGTAGACCTGGATCTGTCCGGTCCGTACGAGCGCGATGTCCCCGGGCCGCACCCGCGTGCCCGCCAACTCCTCCGCCGCGTCGAGGTCTTCGGGGGTCACGGCGTGCCCGCCGTCGAGGCGGTCGACGCCCCGCGCGCGCGGGATGTCGAGCAGGACGCCTCGCGAGACGAGGTGCCGGGGCTTGTCGATGCCGCTGAACTCGGCGCCGCCGTGCGGGGTGATCGTGCCGGCCGGGCGGCCGTTGTAGAGCTTCCCGGAGTGCGAGACATGGGTGAGCGCGTCCCAGTGGGTCGCCGCCTGGAGCCCCAGAGTCACGGCGTCGTCGCTGCACGCGACCGTTCCAGGACCGAAGATCTCCTGGTTGACCTGCACCATGACGTGCAGCGGATTGATCCGCCCGGGGATCATCCCGGTCTGCACCCCGTCCTGCTGGAGAGGGAGCGCGAGCGGAACACGTCGGCCCGTGCGGACGCAGGCGACGGCCTCTCGTACCACCTCGTCGGTGATCAGGTTCAGGGTCCCGATCTCGTCGTCGGCGCCCCAACGCCCCCAGTTGTTCACGCGCTTGGCGATGTCGTGGAACTCGACCGGAAGTGACATGAGTCCTCCGCGGGGCTTGTCTCCGGGTGTCTGACGGGTCGTAGAATCCGAGGAGACCGAATCTAACGGACCGTCAGAAACTGCGGGAAGGGGCCGGACGTGGGGAACTTCTTGGCAGGAAAGGTCGTCGCCGTGACGGGGGCGGGCCGCGGGATCGGCCGCGCCGTCGCGCTCGCCGCGGCGGCCGAGGGTGCACGGGTCGTCGTCAACGACTACGGGGTGTCCATCGAGGGCGCCGAGCCGACGAGTTCGATCGCCGACGCCGTGGTCAAGGAGATCGAGGCGGCGGGCGGGGAAGCGGTCGCGGTGGCCGACGACATCTCCACGATGGCCGGCGGCCAGCGGGTCGTCGACGTGGCGCTGACCTCGTACGGGCGCATCGACGGAGTGGTGTGCGTGGCCGGCATCCTGCGTGAACGGATGCTCTTCAACATGTCCGAGGAGGAGTGGGACCCCGTCGTCGCCACCCATCTGAAGGGCACGTTCACGCTCTTCCGGGCGGCGTCGGCGGTCATGCGCAAACAGGGCGCGGGCACGCTGATCGGCTTCACCAGCGGCAACCACCAGGGCTCGGTCGCGCAGGCCAACTACAGCGCGGCGAAGGGCGGGATCATCTCGCTGGTCCGCAGCGCGGCACTGGGCCTGCACAAGTACGGGGTGACGGCGAACGCGGTGGCACCGGTCGCCCGTACCCGCATGTCGGCCAATGTCCCCATGGAGCTGAAGGAGATCGGTGAACCGGAGGACGTGGCCGCGCTGGTGGTCTACCTCCTCTCCGACCGTGCCCGCGAGGAACGCATCACCGGGCAGGTCTACACGATCGCCGGCCCGAAGATCGCGGTGTGGGCACAGCCGCGGGAGCTGCGCGCCGGATACGCGGACGGCGGCCCCTGGACTCCCGAGCGGATCGCGGACTTCCTGCCGGGGACCGTGGGCGTGGACCCCATGCCCCTGCTGGAACAGGTGGAGGCGATGGCGCGGGCGGCCGCGCAAAAGGCGCGGCCGAACGCGTGAGGTGCCGTTGTTCTGTTGGGCCCGTGGGTGAGGGGGACACATGGAGTTCGGATTCGACGCCGAGGACGAGGCCTTCCGGCGCACGGCACGCGACTGGCTGACGGCCCATCCGGCCGCAGAGGCGGTCGTCCGGCAGGACTGGGAGAGGGAACTGGGCCGGGGCGGCTGGATCGGCCTCGGCTGGGCGGAGGACGGATACGGCAACCGGCGGGCGAGCCTGACCCAACAGGTCGTCTGGGCCGAGGAGTACGCCCGTTCCAGGGCCCCGGCCCGCTCCGGCCATATCGGCGAGAAGCTTCTCGCCCCCACCCTCATCGCCCACGGGACCCCGGAACAGAAGGCCCGCTTCCTGCCCCCTGTCGCCCGCGGCGAGGAACTCTGGTGCCAGGGATACAGCGAGCCGGGCGCGGGCTCGGACCTGGCGGGGATCCGTACGGCCGCGGCACGGGACGGCGACACGTACCGCATCACCGGCCAGAAGATCTGGACCTCGCTGGCCCACGAGGCGGACTGGTGCTTCGTCCTCGCCCGTACGGAACCGGGGTCGGCCCGCCACCACGGCCTGTCCTTCCTTCTCGTCCCGATGGACCAGCCGGGCCGCGTCGAGGTCCGCCCGATCCGCCAGCTCACCGGCACGAGCGAGTTCAACGAGGTCTTCTTCGACGGGGCGATGGCCCGCGCCGAACACGTCGTCGGCGGTGCGGGCAACGGCTGGCAGGTGGCCATGAGTCTCCTCGGTTTCGAACGAGGGGTCTCGACGCTGGCCCAGCAGATCGGCTTCGCGGAGGAGTTGGGGCGGGTGATCGAGACGGCCGTCGCCACGGGCGCGGCGGCCGACCCGGTGATCCGGGACCGACTCGTACGCCAGTGGGCGGAGCTGCGCACGATGCGCTGGAACGCGCTGCGGACGCTGGGCGGTTCGGGCGACGCGGGCGCGCCCAGCGTCGCCAAGCTGCTGTGGGGCCGCTGGCACCAGCGGCTCGGCGAACTGGCGGTACGGGTGCGGGGCGCGGAGGCCGCGACCGGCCCCGAGGACTGGTCGGCCTCGGCACCGTACGAACTCGACTCCTCCCAGCACCTGTTCCTGTTCAGCCGGGCCGACACCATCTACGGCGGCTCGGACGAGATCCAGCGCACGATCATCGCCGAGCGCGTGCTCGGCCTGCCGAGGGAACCCAAGGGCTGAGGGAGTCGCGATGCGAGGCGTGATCTTCGACGGCGAGCGGACGCAGGTCGTGGACGACCTGGAGATACGGGATCCGGGGCCCGGCGAGGTGCAGGTCGCGATCTCCGCGGCCGGCCTCTGCCACAGTGACCTGTCGGTGGTGGACGGGACGATCCCCTTCCCCGTCCCCGTGGTCCTGGGACATGAGGGCGCGGGGGTCGTCGAGGCGGTGGGCGCGGGCGTCGGCCATGTCCGCCCCGGCGACCATGTCGCGCTCTCCACGCTCGCCAACTGCGGGGCGTGCGCGGAGTGCGACCGGGGACGGCCGACGATGTGCCGCAAGGCGATCGGGATGCCGCGGCAGCCGTTCGCGCGGGGCGGGCGTCCGCTGTACCAGTTCGCGTCCAACTCCGCGTTCGCGGAACGGACGGTGGTGAAGGCCGTCCAGGTCGTCCGCATCCCCAAGGACATCCCCCTCCCGTCCGCCGCGCTGATCGGATGCGGAGTCCTGACCGGAGTGGGCGCGGTCCTCAACCGCGCGAGGGTGGACCGGGGGGACACCGTCCTCGTCATCGGCACCGGCGGCATTGGACTCAACGTTCTCCAGGGCGCGCGGATCGCGGGCGCCCTGAAGATCGTCGCGGTCGACGCCAATCCGGCGAAGGAGGGCGTGGCCCGGCGCTTCGGCGCCACGCACTTCCTGACGTCGACGGAGGCCGTGAAGGACATCCTTCCCACGGGTGCCGACCACGCCTTCGAGTGTGTCGGCCGCGTCGAACTCATCCGCCAGGCCATCGACCTGCTGGACCGCCACGGCCAGGCGGTCCTCCTCGGCGTACCTCCGGCCACGGCCGAGGCGTCCTTCGTCGTCTCGTCCATGTACCTGGACAAGTCCATCCTGGGCTGCCGATACGGGTCCTCCCGCCCCCAGCGTGACATCGCCCTGTACGCCGACCTGTACCGAGAGGGCCGCCTCCTCCTGGACGAACTGGTCACCCGGACCTACCCGGTGGAGGACTTCGACAAGGCGGCGCAGGATGCGGAGGAGGGGAGGGTGGCGCGGGCGGTGCTGACGTTCTAGGCGGTTCATTCGTCTGCGGGTGGGTGGGTGGGGGCTGGGCGCGCGGTTCCCCGCGCCCCTCAAGAGCGCCGGCGCGCATCTTTCAGCCTGTCCGGCGCTTGAGGACAAGGCCGAGGGCCGATTCCCCACCCACCTGGTCCCCACCACCCACCTGGTCCCCCCCCACTCACCTGGTCCCCCCACCCACCCCGGTCCGCGCCCTCCAGCCCGTCCGGCGTTTGAGGACGAGCCCTTCGGGCGATGCGGGGGTCCCAGGGGGCGGCAGCCCCCGGCGGGGTGCGGGGCGGAGCCCCTGGGATGGGACGAGTAGGGGCGGCGGGGGCGAGGGCGCCCTCCTTCCCTTCGTCGCGCCCTCGACCGCGATCCTGGCCGGCGTCGGCCTCACCCTGCTGCTCACGTTGGTGGGCGCACTGGGCGAGCGCGGTCGGTCGAGGACCGCAGGCCCCGCCCCCGCCGCCCCCGTCCCGCGCTCAACGCACGGCCCCGAGGGCCCGGAAGGTTCGGCGATACGTGGTGGGAGTGACCCCGAGCACGGCCTGTAGGTGTTGCCGCATCGACTGGGCCGTGCCGAAGCCGGCGTCCCGCGCGACCTGGTCGATGGACAGGTCGCTGGTCTCCAGCAGGTGCCGGGCCCGTTCGATGCGCTGCTGGGTCAGCCAATGCCCGGGGCTGACGCCGACCTCCTCGCGGAAGCGGCGCGTGAAGGTGCGTACGGACATGGCTTCCTGCTCGGCCATGTCGCGCAGCTGGATCGGCTCGTCGAGGCGGGCCAGGGCCCAGGCGCGGGCGGCGGTCGTGGTGGCCGCCTGCGGCTCCGGCACCGGCCGCTGGATGTACTGCGCCTGCCCGCCGTCGCGGTGCGGGGGTACGACGGTGCGGCGGGCCACGTCGTTGGCGACGGCGGTGCCGTGGTCACGGCGTACGAGGTGGAGGCACAGGTCGATTCCCGCGGCGACGCCGGCGGAGGTGAGGACGTCGCCGTCGTCGACGAAGAGCACTTCGGCGTCGACCTTGATCTTCGGGAAGAGCCGCTGGAAGTGCTCGGCGTGCATCCAGTGGGTGGTGGCCGGGCGGCCGTCGAGGTAGCCCGCGGCGGCGAGGACGTAGCCGCCGGTGCAGATGGAGACGAGCCGGGTGCCGGGGCGGATGTGGGTGAGGGCGGCGGCCAGTTCGGGGGTGAGGATGCCTTCCTCGTGGACGGGGCCGAGTTCGTAGGAGGCGGGGACGACGACGGTGTCGGCGGTGGCGAGGGCTTCGGGGCCGTTCGCGACGAGGACGGCGAAGTCGGCGTCCGTCTCGACGGGGCCGGGCGGCCGGACCGAGCAGGTGACGGTCTCGTACAGCGGGCGCCCGTCCGCGTCGCGTGCCTTGCCGAAGATGCGCTGCGGGATACCGAGCTCGAAGGGCAGCAGCCCGTCGAGGGCGAGGACGACGACGCGGTGGCGAGGGCGCGTACCGTGAGAGGCCATGGCCCGATCCTAGCGAATGCTGTCCTTCGGGCCACTCGTTCGTGAGAACGGCAGGCCCGAAGCTCTATGTCGTGACCCAGACAACCGAAGCCGCCTCCCCAGGGGGCGCCGCAGCCGCGGAGGACCCCCGCCCCACCGAGCCGACCGACTCCACCGACTCCGTCGAGCCGACCGGCTCCTCCACCCCCCGCGTCCGCATCCATCGCGCCTGGTTCGTCGCAGCCGTCACCTTCGTGACGATCATCGGTGCGGCGGCCTTCCGCTCGCTGCCGGGTCTGCTGATCGACCCGCTGCACCAGGAGTTTCACTGGTCGCGCGGCACGATCGGCGCGGCGGTGTCCATCAACCTCGCGCTGTACGGGCTGACGGCGCCGTTCGCGGCGGCGCTGATGGACCGCTTCGGCATCCGGCGGGTGGTGGCGGTCGCCCTGATGGTGATCGCGCTCGGTTCCGGTCTGACCGTGTGGATGACGGCCGCCTGGCAGCTGCTGCTCTGCTGGGGCCTGCTGGTCGGCCTGGGGTCCGGCTCCATGGCGCTGGCCTTCGCGGCGACGGTCACCAACCGCTGGTTCACGGCGCGCAAGGGCCTGGTCACGGGCATCCTGACGGCGGCCTCGGCGTCCGGCCAGCTGATCTTCCTGCCGCTCCTCTCCTGGATCGTCACCGAGCACGACTGGCGCCCGGCCGCGGTGACGGTGGCCCTCGCGGCGCTCGCGGTCGTCCCCTTCGTATGGCTGCTGCTGCGGGACCACCCGGCGGACGTGGGCGTGAAGCCGTACGGGTCGGCGGAGTTCGTAGCGAAGCCCGCGCCCGTGCAGGGCGCCGCCCGGCGCGCGGTGACGGTCCTGCTCTCCGCGGTCCGCACAGGACCGTTCTGGCTGCTGGCCGGCACCTTCGCGATCTGCGGTGCCTCGACGAACGGCCTGGTCCAGACGCACTTCGTGCCCGCGGCCCACGACCACGGGATGCCCATCACGGCGGCGGCCTCGCTGCTCGCGGTCATCGGGGTCTTCGACGTGGTCGGAACGGTCGCCTCCGGCTGGTTCACCGACCGCTTCGAACCGCGCAGGCTGCTCGCCGTCTATTACGCGCTGCGCGGCATCTCACTCCTCTTCCTCCCGATGCTTCTCGCCTCGTCCGTGCACCCTCCGATGATCTTCTTCATCGTCTTCTACGGCCTCGACTGGGTCGCCACCGTCCCGCCCACGCTGGCCCTGTGCCGCGAGCAGTACGGCGAGGACAGCGCCATCGTCTTCGGCTGGGTCCTCGCCTCCCACCAGGTCGGCGCCGCCCTCGTCGCCTTCCTCGGCGGTGTGGCACGGGACACGTTCGGCTCGTACGACATGGTCTGGTACGCCTCGGGCGCGCTGTGCGCGGCGGCGGCCCTGATGGCACTGGTGATCCGACGGCGCCCCGCGACGGGCACACCCGCGGTACCGGCGATCGCCTGACGACTCCGGCACTCCGGCCGGGCGGCCTGCCACCGAGCTAGTGCCGCGGCAGGCAACGTTTGCCCGTCAAGGAGCGGTGTCCGGTGCGTGCTCTCGGCGTGCCGGCCAGAAGTCCTCGTACTGGACGTACTTGGGCTTTCGGCCCGTGCGGCGAGAGTGCGTGCCGGGCGTCGCGACGGGGCGAACGTTGCCTGTTGCGGCACTAGAGGAACCGCCCCTTGTGGAACAGCAGCGGCGCGGCGTCGTCACCGGCGCTCGCGCCGAGCGCGTCCACCCGTCCCACCACGATCAGATGGTCCCCGCCGGTGTGCACCGCGTGGATGGTGCAGTCGACCCAGGCCGCGGCGCCCGCGAGACGCGGCGAACCGGAAACGGGCGCCGCGTCGTACACGACCCCGGCGAACTTGTCCGCCCCGCTCACCGCGAACCCACGGCACAACTCACCCTGGTGCGCCCCCAGTACGTTCACACAGAACACGCCCGCGCGGGCGATCCGCGGCCAGGTCGCCGACGTACGCCCCACCATGAAGCAGACCAGGGGAGGGTCGAGCGAGAGCGACGCGAACGACTGACAGGCGAACCCGGCCGGGCCTCCGCCGCCTGCCTCGCCCTCGACGCCCGGCGCGGTGATGACGGTGACACCCGTCGCGAAGTTCCCCAACACCCGCCGGAACGCGGCCTGATCGACCGGCGCCCGCTCATCGTCCCCCACCGCGCGCAACTCCGGCCGGGGCAGCGCCTCGACGCGCCCCGCGACGGTGGAAGCCCCGGCCGACCTGAGGTAACGGACGGCGGCTGCCGCCATCCCTGCGTGTCCCATCACACCACCCATTGAAGCTGACGATGTGTCAGATAGGAAGGGGTGGGAGCCGGTACGGAACCCGGCGGGAACTCCCGGTCCAACCTGCGCGTATCTTCGCGACCATGGGGTGGGCGGACACGGCGCACAAGCCGGGGCGCACGGGGCTGAAGTGGGCGGACGCCGACGAGCCCGAGCTCTACGTCCTGTTCGGCGATCCCGGCTCGGGGGATCTGCGCAGGCTGAGGCGGGACTGACTCAGCGGCCCCGGTAGTGCGGGGTTCGGCGTTCTACGAAGCTTGTCACGCCCTCCGTCGCGTCCGTCGTGGTCATGTTGATCTCCTGGGCGGCGGCTTCGGCGGCGAAGGCGGTGCTGCGGTCGGTGTCGAGGGAGGCGTTGACCAGCTGTTTGGTGAGGGCGAGGGCGCGGGTCGGGCCGGTGGCCAGGCGCTCGGCCCAGTCGCGGGCGGTCTTCTCCAGATCGTCCGGCGGTACGACTCTGTTGACGAGCCCGAGCCGCGCCGCGCCCGCCGCCGTCAGCGCGTCGCCGAAGAACATCAGTTCCTTGGCGCGCTGGGGTCCGACGAGACGGGGCAGCAGATACGCGCCGCCGCCGTCGGGGACCAGGCCGCGGCGCACGAACACCTCGATGAACTTGGCGGAATCGGCGGCGAGTACGAGGTCGCAGGCGAGGGCGAGGTGGGCGCCGAGGCCGGCCGCGGTGCCGTTGACCGCCGCGATCACGGGTTTCTCGCAGTCGAGGACCGCGCCGATCAGGCGCTGAGCGCCGAGCCGGATCGTGCGGGCCACGTCACCGGCCGCCCGCTCCCCGGTCGGCGGCCCCCCACGCAGGTCCGCGCCCGCGCAGAAACCACGTCCGGTAGCCGTGATCACGACGGCCCGTACGTCCGGGTCGGAGGAGGCGTGGGAGAGGTGCTGGATGAGGCGTTCGCGCTGGTCAGGGGTGATGGCGTTGAGGGTTTCGGGGCGGTTGAGGGTGATCCACGAGACGTGATTGTCAGTGGCGTGCAGTATCAATGAGTCGACGGGATCGGCAGATTTCTCGGCGGATTTCTCGGGGGAGGATGTCATGGGGGTGCTCCGGTTTTTACGGGGGGCGGTGCGGCGGGGGCGGGCGATGGCGCGGGGGCTGGGGCGCTGGGGGTCAGCGGCAGACGACCAGCGCGTCCAAGGCGACCGCTCCCTGGCCCCTGGGCAGCACCATCAGAGGGTTGATGTCGAGCTCGGCGATGTCGTCCCCGAGTTCCAGAGCCATCCGCTGTACGCGCATGACGACCTCGACCAGCGCGTCCACATCCACCGGCGGGCCCCCGCGCACGCCCTCCAGAAGGGCCCGCCCGCGCAGCTCGCCGAGCATGCCCCGCGCCTGGTCCTCGCCGAACGGCGGCACGCGGACGGCCGCGTCCCGCAGCACCTCGACGAGCACACCACCCAGCCCGACGGTCACGGTCGGCCCGAAGAGCCGGTCGTGCGTGACGCCCACGACCATTTCCACGCCCCGCTCGACCATCTGGCACACCAGCACCCCGTCGAGCGAGATCCCCTCGTAGCGCGCGATGTCGGTGAGCTCGCGGTAGGCGTCCCTGACCTGGCTGGCGGAGGTCAGTCCGATCTTCACCAGGCCCAGTTCGGTCTTGTGGGCGATCTGGGCGCCGGACGCCTTCATGACCACGGGGTAGCCGACGAGACTCGCCGCGCGCACGGCCGCCGCCGCGCTGGTCACCAACTGCTCGCGCGGCACCCGGATCCCGTAGGCGCGCAGCAGCTGCTTCGCCGCGTGCTCGCTCAGCTGCTGCCCCGGCCGCATCAGCGCCTGCGACTTGCGCAAGGACGGCGAAGGGGTGCGGGGAGCCTCGTCGAAGGGGGAGCGGTAGGCGGCGACGAACCGGTGATGGTCCAGGTAGGCGCGCACGGCCGTGATGCAGTTGGCGAAGGTCCGGAAGGTGGCGACCTTCGACGAGCCGAGCAGCGTCTCGCGGTACGCGGCCTCGGTGCCGACCGGCGAGCCCCACACCACGCACACCAGCTTGTCCGTCTGTTCCGCCGCGTCCACCAGGTCCTGCGCGAGCTTGTCGCTCATGGGAGGAAAGGGCCCGGTGATCGGACAGATCAGTACGCCGACCTCGGGGTCGGCGAGGATCGCGTCGATGATCTTCCGCCCGCGCCAGTCGCCGACCGGATGCCCGCCGTTGTCGACGGGATTGGTCACGCTCAGGTACTCGGGTATCCACTGGTGCAGCTCGGTCTGTTTGGCGGCGGAGAGACCCGGCAGCGGCAGCCCCGCCGCCGTCGCCAGGTCGGCGAAGTGCGCCCCCGTGCCGCCCGAGATCGAATAGACCACGACACCCTCGGCCCGTGGGGCGCGGGCGCGGGCCAACAGGGCGGCGGTGTCCTGGAGTTCGTCGAGCCCGTCGACGCGGATCACGCCGTACTGCCGCATCGCCGCGTCCACCACCGTGTCGGCGCCGGTCAGCTTGCCGGTGTGTGAGGCGGCGGTGCGGGCGCCGGCCTCGGTGCGGCCGACCTTGACGGCGACGACGGGAACTCCGCGGCGGGCGGCGCGGTCGGCGGCGAGCAGAAAGGAGCGGCCGTCCTTGAGCCCCTCGACGTAGCAGGCGATCGCGCCGATCTCCGGCTGCTCGGAGAAGTAGGAGATGAAGTCGGCGGTCTCGAGGTCGGCCTCGTTGCCGGTGGGAGCCCAGTGGGAGAGCCGTACGCCCAGCTCCTGCATCGCGAACACCGGCCGGCCCTGGTGTCCGGACTGGGTGATGAGGGCGATGGCGGGACCGTCGAGATCGTCGCGGAACTTCTCGAAGGCGTTGAGGTTGGTGTTGGGCCCCAGGAGCCGGAGGCCGGAGCGGCGGACGGCGGCGGCGAGGTGGGCCTGTGCGGCGGCGCCCTCGGCCCCGGTCTCGGCGAACCCGGAGGCGAAGGCGACGGCGAACTTCACCTTGGCCTCGGCCAGTTCCCCGATCACGGGGAGCGGATCGCCGACGAGGAGCACGGCCAGATCGACCTGCTCGGGCAGGCCGGCCAGGGAGGGGGAGCAGGGGATGCCGAAGACGGACCGACGGGTGGGGTGCACGGGGTGCAGTCGGGCGCCGACCCGCTCGGCCCAGGCGATCAGCTGCCGGGTGATGCCGGTGTTCGGCCGGCCCTCGGCGTCCGAGGCGCCGACGACGGCCACGGACTCGGGGCGGAAGAAGCGGTCCAGATCGGGTACGTCGGCGTACAGCGGACGGCCGCTGACGTCCAGGTCGTCGACGTCGGCCGGGCGGCCGTGCACGACGGGTGAGGGCTGCTCGCCGCAGGCGATGACGCGGGCCCGTCGGGAGTCGGTGGTGAGGGTGCCGTGGGTTGATCCAAGCATCGGTCCGCCCGCTCCTGTGTGACAGCCAATTAACTGACGCACTGTCAGATTACTTAACTGACGCCGCGTCAGGAACCGTCGTGCAAGCAAAAGGCTGGGCTGCGGGGATCTGGTTCGTACCCGCCGCATGCGGGGCCGGAACCTGCGGGAGTGCCGCACAATCTCCAACTCCCTTTGATCGTCCATGACTTGGCGCTGTCGTCTCACGCCGGTTGCCTCAGTCGATCAAGACCACTCCTCCCCCTTCTTCTCACCCTTGGGGATGCCAGGAGACCTGTCTCCCTCCGCCGCGCGCTGCGGCTCGGAGCCTGTACGACGTTTGCGGTCGGACTCGTCGCCCAGTCCGGACCACTGCGCGCCGAGCGGCACGACCGTGGTGTGCAGCGTGCCGGACGTGCCCGTGATCGGGGGCCGACCAGGTCTTCCAGGGCGATTCCGCGACCGGTGCTCCCCCCACTGCGTAAAGGGCGTGGGAGGTACCCCCAGCCTCGGTCACCACATGCTTTGCGATCTTGTGGTTGATGTCCCGTGCCCGCCGCGCCTCCTTGCGCCGCCGTTTCTTCAGGCGCCGTTTGGCGGACGGGGTGTTCTTCTTCTGCAGTTTGGTGCGCAGGCCGCGCTCGCGCAGGCGGGTGCGGTTCAGCTCGCGCCCGGCCATGATCTCGCCGTCCGAGGTGGTGGCGATGTTCACGAGCCCCAGGTCGACGCCGAGGAAGTCCACCGGACCGGTGTTGAGCGGCGCTTCAGGAACCTCGCACGTGGCGTCGAGGAACCACATGCCGTCCCGCTCCAGCAGGTCCGACTCACCCTTGCGGTACAGCGCCGGCGTGGCCAGTTGCTCGGGTGAGGCGGTGAACGCCACGTTCTTGACCCGGCCGCTGGTGGTCCAGATGGACACCGTGCGCTCTCTCAGTAATGCGGCAACTCAGTGCGCGGCGCGGGTGTCTCCCGTGTCGCGCGCCCCCGTGTCCGCCGCGGCTTTCGTCGCCGCCTTCTCCTGCGCCTTGGCCGCCTTCTCCTGCGCCTTGGCCGCCTTCTCCCCCGCCTTGGCCGCCGCCTTCTCCGCCTTCTCCGCGGTCCTCGCGACCGCCTTCGCGATCTTCTCCGCGTCGAGGGCGAGTTCGCGGAACATGCCGCTGATGGGGTTGGTGAAGCCGGTGAAGTAGAGGCCGGGTGCCTTCTTCGGGCTGCGGGCGCCGTGCACGACGGGGCGGCCCCGCCCGTCGAGGACGCCGAGGTGGCCGACGATGCCCTCCAGGGCGCGTACATACCCCGTCGCGGCGATCACGGCGTCCGGGCCGATCCGCTTTCCGTCGGCGAGGACGACCTTGTCCTCCTCGAAACCCTCCACCGCGGCCACGACCTCGACCCGTCCCTTGCGGACGGCGTTGATGAGGCCGACGTCCTGGACGGGGATGGAGCCTTCGTTGACGCGGGAGTAGAGGCCGGTGTCGGGGCGGGGCAGCCCCTGCGCCGACAGGTCCGGCACGCTGACCTTGGCCATCGGTCCGGCGAGCGCGTCGACGAGACGCACCGGCAGCCGTCGTACGACGATCCCGGTGAACTGGGCGGCCCAGCCGGCCGTGGAGCGGCGCACGATGTGCGGCGCGGTGCGCACGGCGAGCCGTACCCGGGAGGCGCCGCCCTCGACCAGGTCCACGGCGATCTCGGCGCCCGTGTTGCCGACGCCGACGACGAGGACGTCACGGCCGGCGTAGGGGGCGGGGTTGCGGTAGTCGCCGGCGTGCAGGAGTTCGCCGGTGTACGTGTCGCGGCCGGGCCAGTCGGGGAGGCGCGGGGTGTGGTTGTGGCCGGTGGCGACGACCACGGCGCTGCCGGTCAGCTCGCGGCCGCCGGTGGCGTGCAGCAGCCAGCCGTCGCCGCCCGGGGCGGGCTCGACGCGCGAGACCTCGACGCCCGTGACGATCTCCAGCTGGTGGTGCTCGGCGTACTTCTCCAGGTAGCGCACCACGTTGTCGCGGGAGACCCACCGCCCGAAGGTGCGCGGCATCGCGAGGCCGGGCAGGCCGGACAGCCGCCGGGTCGTGTGCAGGTGCAGCCGGTCGTAGTGGCGCCGCCAGGACGCTCCGACCTGGTCGGACTTCTCCAGTACGACGGCCCGTACGCCCTGGGCGCGCAGCGCGTACGCCGTCGCGAGCCCCCCGGGGCCGCCGCCTATCACGTACACGGGGCGGTCTTCGTGCGACGGCACCGGGCGGGATGTGGAGGAAGCAGTCGAGTCGGCCATGAGCGCGAGCGTAATCACGTCGTCACTTGATAGGTCTCGGTCAAGCCCGGAATCGGTTGCGAACTGATCACGGCTGTAGGAGGAGTGGGTGGGGCCGGTGGCGTAGGTCACTTGGTTGTGTTCGAAGGATGGTGAGGAGTGGTGAGGGACGGTGAGGGGTGAACGGGAAGGGAGGGTGGCGTACGCCTCTTGCGCGGGCGCCCTCCGTGCGCTGAACTGACGTACCGTCAGATATCGAAGGGGGCGTGGACTGCCATGGACACGATCTGGCTCGGCGGGGCGGAGTGGCTGGCCGTGCTGCGGATCGGGCTCGGGCTGTGGTGGCTGGAGAGTTGGCGGCACAAGGACAAGAAGGGCTGGTTCGAGCGGGGGACCGGGATCGCGTGGGCGGCGGACGTCGCGGGCAAGCACCGGTGGAGCGCGGTGCGTTCCGGCTTCGACGTCGTGGTCGCGCCCAGGCCACGGACGATGGCGTACGTCGTCGTGTACGCGGAATTGGCCCTCGGACTGGGACTGGTGGCGGGGTTCCTGACGCCGATCGCGCTGGTCGGCGGGCTGCTCCTCAACGTCCTGTACTTCACCCTCATGATCCACGACTGGGCCGAGCAGGGGCAGAACGCGATGATGGCGCTGATCTCGGTCGTCGCCTTCTTCGGGATGGGGTGGCAGACGTGGTCGCTGGACAGTGCGATCGGGCTCTTCTCGTGAGGCGCCTGCCGATCGGGGTGTGCCCGTGAGCGGGGAGCGTGCGCCGGGCGGGGAGCGTGCGCCAGGCGAGGCGCGTGCGTCGGGCGAAGTGCGTGCATCGGGCGGGGCGCGTCCGTCGGGCGAAGTGCGTGCGTCGGGCGGGGCGCGTGTCGATCTGCCCGAAGTCGATGCCTTCACCCGGCCGTACTGGGACGCGGCGGCGGAGGGACGGCTGCTGATCCGCCACTGCGCCGGCTGCGACCGGGCCCACCACTACCCCCGGGAGTTCTGCCCGCACTGCTGGAGCGAGGACGTGCGCTGGCAGCCCGCGAGCGGCCACGCCACGCTCTACACCTGGTCCGTCGTACACCGCAACGACCTCCCTCCGTTCGGCGAGCGGGTGCCGTACGTCGCCGCGGTCGTCGACCTCGCGGAGGGGCCGCGGATGATGACCGAGGTGGTGGAGTGCGAGGGCGACGCGCTGCGGATCGGGATGGGGCTGGAGGTCGCGTTCAGGGCGGGGGTGCCCGTGTTCCGGCCGCGGTCCGGCGCAGTCCCGCCTCCTTACTCCGCCGTCCACTCCCCCTCCTCCGCCGTCCACTCCCCCTCCTCCGCCGTCCCGTCCCCTTCTTCCGTGTCGAAAACCACTTCCTGATCCCCTTTGGGCCCCGTGAATAATGGCCGGATGTCCGACGTTCACGAGAAGTCCCTCGCCCACCCCTTCCCCGTGCTCGACGGCCACGGCCTGCGGCTGCGCCCCTGGGACCCGGATTCCGAGACTGATGTCGAGACCTGGCTGCGTGGTCTGTCCGACCCGGAGTTCCAGCGCTGGAACACCCCGGTCAAGCTCGTCCGGGACCTGGACAGCGCCCGTGACTCGCTCCGCTCGCGCGCCGAGAGCGTCGCCGAGGGCACCGCTGTCGCCTTCTGCATCACGGACGCGGCCACCGGTACGACCCTCGGTCACATAGGCGTCAACGACATCAACCACGTCATACGCGTCGGCATCGTCGGCTACTGGGTCCTTCCGGAGGCCCGCGGCCACCAGGTCGCCACCCGCGCCCTCGCCCTGGCCGCCCGCTACGCCTTCGGCGCCGTCCGTCTGCACCGCATCGAACTGGGCCACGCCCTCGGCCACGACGCGTCCTGCCGGATCGCCGAGCGGTGCGGGTTCCCGTACGAGGGGACGCTGCGGGAGGCGATGTTCGAGTCGGGGCGGCACGACGCGTTCCGGGACGTCCACCTGCACGCACGGATCGCGACGGACCCGGAGCCGACGCTGCCGCCGACGGGCTCCGGGCCCCGACAAGACCCGGTCCCGACTCCTTGACCTGCCGGTCTGCCGGTCTGTCTCAGTGGCAGGCGAACGACTTGTTGGTCTTGCTCGCACTCGACGTGCAGGTCGTACTCATTACGGGACTGCCGGCCGTGTCTGGAAGGCGATCTTCCAGGTCCCGCCGTTGTCTTCGAGGACCGCGTATCCGAAGATCCCCACGCCTCCCGCAGGGTTCACTTCCGCGGTGATCGACTTATGGACGGCCTGCAAGGGCGTGCCGATCAGCTGTCCCATGACCTTGTTGTCGTCCGGACCGTTGTCCAGTGGTCCGCCCGAGGAGCCCACGGTCAGCTGGGGCGGGCGGGGGTGCCGTTCCTTCGGACGGCCTGCACGGCCACGCGTGAGGGGCCGGGCCGGGCCGCCGGCCAGGGCAGGCACGGTGCGCGGGCCAGGAAAAACCGGAGGCACCAGGCATGCCGTGAGCGGGATCATGCCGGGTATGACTCGTGACGCGCACGGCTGGGTGTTCACCCGCGATCTGGACGAATTCCTCACGAGCGCGGGGGACTTCCTGCGCTCGCGGCCCGCGGCGCACACCGTGGCGCTGTCCGTGACTGACGCGCTGCGCAGACGAGGGCCGGACGTGTACGGGGAAGAGGTTCCGTTCTTCGGGCGGCTCGCCGACGCGGATGGTGACGGGGCCGGGGGCGGGGTTGGTGGAGTGTCGGCCGTGCTGTTCCACACTCCGCCGTACCAGCTCAACCTCACCGACCTCCCGGCGGAGGACATCGACGCGCTGGCCGCGCGGCTCGCGGACGAGGGGTACTCGTTCCCGGGCGTCGGCGGTCCGGTGGACACGGCCGCGGAGTTCGCCGCCGCCTGGGAGCGCCATGCCGGCGCGCGGGCCCAGCTCAGGAGAAGCGAACGGCTGTACCGGCTCGGCACGCTCACGCCGCCGAAGCCCGTCCCGCCCGGCCGCGCCCGGATGGCCGGTGAGGGCGACCACGCGCTCGTCGCGCGCTGGTACTCCGAGTTCGCCGGGATCTTCGGGCGGAACGAGAGGCAGGACCCGGACCGCTGGGCCGAGAGCCGAATCGCGTACGGCGGCGTCACGCTCTGGGAGACGCCGGACGGTACGCCGGTGGCCATGGCCGGAGTGACACCCCTGATCGCCGGGC
Organism: Streptomyces sp. NPDC007095; assembly: GCF_040634475.1. Classification (NCBI taxonomy): domain Bacteria; kingdom Bacillati; phylum Actinomycetota; class Actinomycetes; order Kitasatosporales; family Streptomycetaceae; genus Streptomyces; species Streptomyces sp. NPDC007095. The sequence continues at coordinate 35,765 of NZ_JBEYFS010000031.1, read as the reverse complement.
AGATCCGGGTCGCCCCCGTCTACACCCCGGCACCCCTGCGCGGACGCGGCTACGCGGGGGCCGCCACCGCCGAGGTCAGCAGGGCCGCGCTGGCCACCGGGGCGGACGAGGTGCTCCTCTTCACCGACCTCGCCAATCCGACGAGCAACGGCCTCTACCAGCGCATCGGATACCGCCCCGTCGCCGACTTCGCCGTCTACGACTTCGTGAAGTAGCCGTCTACGACAACCCGTCTACGACAACCCGTGTACGACAACCCGTCTACGCCTTCGTGAAGTAGTGGCCCTCTGCGAGGTCCTCGACGAGGCCGGGCCGCTCGGGGCGCCATCCCAGTCGCTTCTGCGTGAGGGTGCTCGACGCCGGTAGGTCCATCGAGAAGAAGTGTCCGAGCCAGCCGAAGTGGTCGGCCGCCTCCTCGCGGGGGACGGCGGCCACCGGCAGCTTCAGGTACCGGCCGACGGCGTCGGCGATGTCGCGGACCGGTACGCCCTCGTCGCCGATCGCGTGCAGCCGCGCTCCGCCGGGTGCCTCCTCCAGGGCCAGCCGGTACAGGTGCGCGGCGTCGAGCCGGTGCCCGGCGGCCCAGCGGTTGGAGCCGTCGCCGGGGTAGGCGGAGACGCCCTTCGCGCGGGCGACGGCGATGATCTGCGGGACGAAGCCGTGGTCCCCCTCGCCGTGCACCGACGGCGGCAGCCGCACCACCGAGGCCCGCACACCGCGCTCGGCGAACGACAGCGTCTCCGCCTCCGCGCGGATCCGGGCCGCCGCGGGCGACGAGAGATCCTGCTCGTCGTCCTCGGTCGCGACACGGCCCGGCATGAGCGTGAGACCGGCGGTCCCGGAGGTCACGACGAAGGGCCGACCGGATCCCACGAGCGTCTCACCGAGCCTCTGGATGGCACGGAGTTCCGACCGGGCGGCGGCCGCGAAGTCGGAGGAGCCGTGCTGGAACGCCGTGTGGATCACGCCGTCCGCCGCGTCCGCGCCCGCCCGCAGACTGTCGAGGTCGTCGAGGGCGCCGCGGTGCGCCTGCGCCCCCGCGGCCGTCAGCGACGCGGCGGCCTGGTCAGAGCGGGCGAGGCCGAGAACCCGGTGTCCCGCGTCCAGCAGTTCGCGTACGACGGCGCTGCCGACGAATCCGGTGGCTCCGGTGACGAACACACGCATGGTGCACTCCAAAAAAGGGTGATGAGGTCCGGTCCGGCGGTTCCCCGCCTGTCGGTTCTCCGTCCGGTGGTTCCGGATCCACCGTGCGGACACGTGGGGAACCGTGTCCAAGGCCTGTTTCGAAACAGTGCATGCGTTTCAGGTATCACCACAGCTCAATACCCGAAGAGTGCTGTCACCTGATGTGTGCGGGGGATACCGTGAAGGCATGACATCCGCTTCGTCGCCGCAGCAGCCTTCGCCTCCGGTCGACCTCGATCTGCGCCTCGTGCGGTACTTCACGGTCGTCGCCGAGCACCGGCACTTCGGCCGTGCCGCCGCCGCCCTGTGCATCGCCCAGCCGTCCCTGAGCCGGCAGATCCGCCGCCTCGAACAGCAGCTCGGTGCCCGGCTGCTGGACCGCACCCCCCAGGGCAGCCGGCTCACCGAGGCAGGGGAGGTCTTCCTGCCCCAGGCCAAGGCGCTGCTGCGCTCGGCCACTCAGGCCGCGGCGCGCACCCGGGCCGCCGCCCAGCCCAGCCGTGTCACCATCGGCTACACCTCCGGCCTCATCGTCACCGCGGCGGTACGCGAGATGCGCCGACTGCACCCGGACGCCGAGGTGGTCGCCCAGCACCTCGTCTGGAACGACGCCCACGCGGCCCTGGCCGAGCACCGGGTGGACGTGGCGGTGACCCGCCTCCCGATGCGGACCGACCAACTCCACGTCACGATCCTCTACGACGAGCCCCGCGTGCTCCTCGTCCCCTTCGACCACCGCCTGGCCGGCAAGGAATCCGTCACCCTCGACGACATCGCCGACGAACCCCTGCCCCGGGTGTCCGACTCGGCCTGGAACGCGTTCTGGCGCATCGACCCCCGCCCCGACGGCAGCCGGGCGCCCGACGGTCCGCTCATCGAGGCCCTGGAGGACAAGTTCGAATTCATCGCCTCAGGGCAGGCCGTGGCCATCGTCCCGGCCGACCCGCGCGTCGACAGAGTCCGCCCCGACCTCACCACGGTCCCCCTGCACGGCGTCGAACCGAGCCACGTCGTGCTCGCGACCCGCGCCGACGACCGCAGCCGCCTCGTGACGGCCTTCCGCAAGTGCGCCCAGGCCCACCTGACCGGTCCCGAGTCTCAGGGCCAGAGCAGCTCCTTGCGCCAGCCACCGCCCTCCGGAGAGGCTTCCGTACGGCGGTAGACGAGCCGTACGTGCCGACGCCTCGCGTCTCCCTGGAAGAACTCCACCTCTTCCGGCCGGAGGCGGTAGAGGGTCCACGTCGGGGCCGGGGCGTCGGGCTCGCGCTGAGCGCGGTCCCAGGCGGCATCCGAGACCCGCCCCAACTCCGCTACGGAACCGAGCACTTCACTCTGCCCGCCCACGAGCGCGGCGGCCAGCGCCCCCGTCGAACGGGCGTGCAGATCCGCCTGCCCCTCCTCGGCCGTGGCGACCTCGACCGGCCCCCGCAGCCGGATCTGACGGCCCTGAGCGGGCCAGTAGAAGCCCAGAGCCGCGTACGGGCGGGCTGCCAGCTGGCGACCCTTGCGGCTGGTGACATGGCTCGCGAAGGCCCAGCCGTCCGCGTCCGCGTCGTGCAGCATCACGATCCGGACGTCGGGCAGCCCGTCCTCGTCCGCCGTCGCCAGCGACATCGTGTGCGGTTCGCTCTGCCCCGCCGCGACCGCCTCCGCGAACCACTCCGTGAACAGGGGGAGTGGTTCGGCGGGTGTGGATGCCGGGTCGAAGGTGGGCAGCTCCACGTCCCACACCCGCAGTGACCTGAGCAGCTCTTGAAGATCCGTTCCCATGCCCCGAGTATCACTCGGAGGTCCGGCAAAGCTGCGCCATGAGCACCCCGTGCAGCAGCTCCGCGTCCACGAACTCACCCACCTCCGGTGCGCCGTGCCCCCAGCTCAGGGGGTACGTGGTCCCCTCCGGCGCGGGTACGCCCACGTATTCGTCGTGCGCCGAGCGCGTGAACCGGCGGGCGCCGGGCGGCCAGTCGTGCTCCGCGCCCTCGCCGGGCGCCAGCAGGAAGTACGTCCACCGGCAGCCGTTGGATTCCCTGACGACCGGTCCGGGGTGACCGTCGGTGAGCGCGACGAGGTGGTGCAGCACGGCTTCCCCGCGTACGCCGCACACCCGGATGGCGTCGAAGTGGACCCCGGCGAGGCGTAGTTGAAGCCCGGACCTTGGGACCCAATTCGGGGTGAGTTTGTTCGTCATGACTATGAGCGTGGCAGTGGTTGCGTAGCGTGACCATGTGGACACGGTCCACATTGCCGGTTGTGGGGAGGATGGTGGTCGTTGTGGGGGCGAATGGTGGGGTGTCCGTGGGGCGCAGGTTGGTGGGGGAGCTGTTGCGCATTCAGAGGGGGCGGATGGGGCTGACGCAGAAGGAGGCGGGTGAGTTGTTGCTGGTGTCCGAGTCGATTCTCGGTGCGTACGAGAGGGCCGAGCGGATCCCGCCGATCGAGTTCCTCAGGGGTGCGGACAAGGGACTCGATGCGAGGGGTGCGCTCATCGCGTGCATCGAGATCACCGAGAAGGAGAAGTACCCGCCGACGTTCCTGGACTGGGTGCGGCTGGAACGGCACGCGCGGGTGATCAGCGCGTACGAGACGATGCTGATCCCGGGGTTGCTCCAGACCCCGGCGTACGCCCAGGCGCTGTACGAAGCGCGGCGACCCGCATACACCGAGGAGGAGATCGATCGCCACGTCACCGCCCGACTGGAGCGACAGGCGGTGCTGACGCGTGACTCACCGCCGTATGTGGGCTACGTGATCGAGGAATCCGTACTGGAACGGGATCTCGGGGGCGCGGAGGTGCTGAAAGAGCAGTTGCTGCACATCTTGGGGTGCAGCCGGACGCTGAAACAGCACCTCACGGTTCAGGTGATGCCGACCAAGCGGCACACGCATGCGGGAATGCATGGTCCGTTGCAACTGATGGGCACGGAAGAAGGGCGCATGCTCGTGTACCAGGAATGGCATGGCGGCGCTACGGTGATCTCCAAGCCGGAGCAGGTGAACGACCTGTTCGAACTTTTCGGCATCCTGCGGGCGCAGGCGCTCAACCCCTGGGAGTCCGCGGAGCTCATCGAGCAGAAGGCGGGAGAACTGTGAACACGACCGAACTTGCCTGGTTCAAGTCGAGCTACAGCAGCAACGAAGGCGGCGCCTGCCTCGAAATAGCGACCCGCCCCGAAACGGTCCACATCCGCGACTCGAAGAACCACACCGGCCCCACCCTCGCCGTCACCCCCACCACCTGGACGGCCTTCCTCCGTACCGTCCGTTGAGGCGCTCTGCGGGCGTCGCTCTCAGCGGCGCCCTCCTGCTCCCCCTCGGCGCCTGCGGCCCCCTCGCGGAGGACCCCAAGTCCTGGATCTCCGCCCCCGAGGTCTTCTACCTGCGTCCCGTCGGTGACAAATCCGGGCCCAAGGCCAAGATGCCGTTCCATCTGCAGGCCGAGGACGTCAAGGCGACCAGCCGCTACGGCACGCAGGATCACCGGCTGACCGTCGACGTGCGCGGGTCCGAGGGCGTCGTACGGCTGAAGGCGGTCGGCCTGCGCAAGAGTGGGACCCGGTGCCTCAACGACACCGTGCGTGCCATCTGTGACGTCAGCGGCGCCTACGACAGCTGGTCGGACCTGGACCGCGTCCATCCGGTCGCCGCAGAGGGCAGCAAACCCGGCGACACCGGCATCGTGCGCTACACCTTCACCATGAAGGACGGGAAGACGCTCACCACCCGCACCTGGGTCGTGGTCGGCGAGCCCATGGTGAAGGTGCGAACTCCGAAGGTCATCAAGGACGTGCGCCCCGGCGCCGACGTGACCGTACCGGTCGTCGTCCGCAATGACGGCGAGGTACCGGTGAAGGGACTCGGCCTCGAACTCGGTTCCGGGGACCTGGACTTCCGGCAGCGGTACGCCAACTGCCGTTACCCGCCGCAGCATCACGGCCACACGGCCGTCTGCCGCTTTCCCGATCTGCGTATCCCGCCGGGCGGGACCGCCGTCCTGCACCCCGCCCTGCGCCTGCGCGCGCCGAACACGCGGATGTACGGCTCCTTCAGCCAGGAGGCCTGGACGCTGGACTCGGGGCCCGGGCAGTACACCGTGGTGCCGCCGGGCGGTGACCCCGGTGACGGCCCGCCCCTGACCGCCGAGGCCGTGCACGGCGCCGGCGCCACCGGCGGCACGTTCGCCGAGGGAGACGTCTTCACCGACGTGCGTCTGGACACCCACGCCGACTACGAGGTCTTCGGCGCCGAACTGCGGGGTCGCCCCGGCACGAAGCGCTCGCTACGGCTCAAGGTCCGCAACAACGGGCCCGGCATCCCCGGCGCCGGTACGAAGCTGCTGTTCACGCCGCCGCCCGGCATCGTGCTGGAAGAACCCATGGAGGCCATCGACGAGGACGCGTACGAGCCGTACTGCGACTCCGACGGCCCGGCGTACAGCTGCCTCGTGGGCCGACTCGACCCCGGCGAGAGCCGTGACTTCGAGTTCACCCTGAGCCTCGACGGGCCGGGGCAGGGCAGCGTGGCCCTCCAGGACACCGAGCCGTCCACCGGCCGCCGCGACCCGATCCCGGCCAACGACACGGCTCCTGTCACCGTTCTGCCCTGACCTTCCGTATCCCTGGCGCCCGTCCCCTACCGCCCCAGCACCACCGTCCCGGACGAGCAGAACCACCCGCCCGTGCCGGAGGCCACCGCCAGCTCAGGAAGGCGTCCGCCCGCCTTCCTGACCTGCCGCTGCCCGGCCTCCCCGCGCAGTTGCCGTACGGCCTCCACCAGGAGGAACAGGCCCCGCATTCCCGGATGTTGGGCCGAGAGCCCGCCCCCGTCCGTGTTCACGGGCAGCTCCCCGCCCACCGTCAGGCGCCCCTTCTCCACGAACTGACCGCCCTCGCCCTTCGCGCAGAAGCCCAGGTCCTCCAGGGTCACGAGGGTCATGTAGGTGAAGGCGTCGTAGATCTCGGCCACGTCGATCTCGTCGGGCCGCACCCCCGCCCGCTCGAAGGCGAGGCGTCCGCTGACCGCCGCGGGGGAGACCGTGAAGTCCGGCCACTCGGACATCGTCGTGTGCGAGACGTGCTCGCCGGTTCCGAGGATCCACACCGGGGCCGTACGACAGTCCCGTACGTACTCCTCGGCCGCCAGCAGCACCGCCGCGCCGCCGTCGGAGCGCAGACAGCAGTGCAGCTTGGTGAAGGGGTCGGCGATCATCGGGCCGGACAGGACGTCGTCGGTGGTGATCGGGGTGCGGAACATCGCCTCCGGGTTCAGCGCCGCGTTCGCCCGCGCCTGGACGGCCACCGACGCGAACTGTTCGAGTGTCGTGCCGTACTCGTGCATGTGGCGGCGCGCGGCCATCGCGTACTTGGCGATGAGCGTGTGGCCGTAGGGGACCTCGAACTGGAGAGGACCCCGGGCGCCGAAGGAGAGGTTGCCGGTGCGGCGGCCCGCCTTGATGTCGGCGCGGGCGGTCGAGCCGTAGACGAGGAGGACGGCGCGGGTGTGGCCCGCCGCGATCGCGTCCGCCGCGTGCGCGGCCATGACCTCCCAGGTGGAGCCGCCGACGGCGGTGGAGTCGACCCAGGTGGGGCGCAGGCCCAGGTACTCGGCCACCTCGACCGGCGGCAGGGTGCCGAGGCCCGCCGACGCGAACCCGTCGACCAGCGAGCGGTCCATCCCCGCGTCCGCCAGCGCGCGCCTGGCGGCCTGGGCGTGCAGGGCGTAGGGCGTCGCGTCGTCCACGCGACCGCAGTCCGAGAGGGAGACACCCACGACGGCGACCTTGCGCTTCCCCGGAGTCATGAATCTGACGGTACATCAGATGTGGCGGCGCGCGGGAGGCCGTCGTGGCTCTGGGCATCCGTACCGCACGGCGCTAATGTGACGGACCGTCAGATCGGGAGAAAGGGCCTGGCCATGGACGCCCGTTTCACCGCCGAACAGGACGAGATCCGCCGCACCCTGCGGGAACTCCTGCTCAAGCGCTGCGGTCCGGAGGAGGTGCGGTCGGCCGTGCGCACCGGGGTCGGATACGACACCGGGCTCTGGGAGGCGCTCGCACAGCAGCTCGGGCTGCCGGGGCTCGCCCTGCCCACGGCGTACGGCGGGGTCGGCTGCTCGTTCGCCGACCTCGCCCTCGCCTGCGAGGAGTCGGGGCGGGTCCTCGCCCCCTCGCCGCTGCTCGCCACGGCCGCCCTCTCGGCCCCGCTGATCCTCGCCCTCGGCACCGACGCCCAGCGCGCCGGGCTGCTGCCCGGGATCGCGGCCGGCGAGCTGACCGCCGCCCTCGCGGTACCGGGCGCCGGGATCCCCACCGCGCTCGGCCTGGTCGGCGACAACGGCGGGGACTGGGCGGGCGGCGGCCGGGCCGGGGGCGTACAGGCCCGGCCGGGTGAGGAAAGCGGCTGGCGCCTCTACGGGGAGGTGGAACGCGTCCTCGACGGGCACAGCGCCGGGCTCCTGCTGGTCGCCGCGCACACCGGGGGGTTCGCCCGGGCCCGGACGCGGATCTTCCTCGTGACGGAGGGCGCCCAGGGACTCGTACGGATGCGGCAGACGTCGTTGGACGAGACGCGGGCGCAGGGCCGGGTGCAACTGCGTCAGGTGCGGGCCGAGTTGCTGGGCGAGGAGGACGGCGACGTGCTCGGCGCGCTCGCCTCCGTCGGGGACAGCGCCGCCGCCCTGCTCGCCGTCGAAGCCGTCGGAGCCGCCGACCGGGCGCTGGAGCGGACCGTCGCCCACGTGCGGCAGCGGGAGCAGTTCGGGCGGGCGATCGGGTCCTTCCAGGCGGTGAAGCACCGGCTCGCGGACGTGTACGTGCAGGTGCAGGCGGCGCGCTCCGCCGCGTACTACGCCGCCTGGGCGGCGGGGGCCGGGGGCGAGCGGGTCGGCGGGCTCGCGCTCGCCCAGGGCCTGGAGGCGCTGCGCACGGCCGCCGCCGAGGCGATCCAGCTGCACGGCGGCATCGGCTTCACCTGGGAGCACGAGGCCCAGCTGTACTTCAAGCGCGCGGCCGGCGACGAACTGCTCTTCGGGCCCGTGCACCGGCTGCGGGCGTACGCCGCCGACGCGGCGCGGCTCTTCGACGGGGCGGAGGTGGCGGTCTGATGGCGCCGGGAATCCGGTCGCGAGCCGTCGTACGGAGTGTGCAGAAGGTGTCCTCGACGCGGGCCTTCGCCCGGGTCGCCCCGCACCTCGTCCCGGCCCTCGACCGCGCGGTGCACCGGCTGACGCGCGGCAAGGTGCTGCTCAGCGCGCAGCTGCTGCCGGGGATCGTGCTGACCGTGCGGGGGGCCCGTAGCGGGCTGGAGCGGCGCACGCCACTGGCCTGTATGCCCGAGGGGGCACAGGGGGCGCAGGGGGCCGAGGGGGCGAAGGGGACGGGTGGCCGGGCAGGCAGCTGGATTCTCATCGGGTCCAACTTCGGGCGCACCGATCATCCGGCCTGGACCGCCAACCTCCTCGCCCATCCGGACGCCGTCATCAGCTGGCAGGGCGAGGACATCCCCGTGACGGCCCGTCTGCTGGAGGGGGAGGAGCGGGACGCGGTCTGGAAGGCGGTGCTGGCGTTCTGGCCGCCGTACGCCACGTACCAGGCGCGGATCGACCGTGAGATCAGGCTGTTTCGCATCGTGCGCCGCGGCGCATAGCGCAGCAGGCGGCAGTCCACGAAGTGAACTGCCGCCTGCATGACAGGATGTGGGCCGAACAGGAGCCCCAGAAGATACGGTCGCGCTACTTGGTCGGCTTCTTCCCGGTCACCCCGAGGTGCACCAAGAGCGCCAGGTTCGGCTTGAGTTCGGCCTGCTTGACCCCCCAGGTCTGGAAGCCCTTCTGGTGCGAGGCCACCGCGGCGAGCATCGCGACGAGCGAACCGGCGATCGCCCCGGGGTTCACGTCCTTGTCGACCTTGCCCTTGGACTGGAGCTCGGCGACCGAGTCCGAGAGGGAGTTGTTCACCGAGTTGAGGATCTTCATGCGGATCTTGTAGAAGCGTTTGTCGCCCTCGGCGGCGCCCAGGTCGACCACGCGCAGAATCGCCTCGTTCTTCCGCCAGAACTCCAGGAAGCCGTCCACGAGTTCCTGCGCGGTCGCCCAGCCGGCCTTGCCGACCCAGGAGCGCCCTTCGAGGAGCTGGGTCAACCCGGCGCCCTCCGCGGCCATTTGCTCGGCGATCTCCAGAACGGCGCCCTCGACGTCCGGAAAGTACTGGTAGAAAGTCGCCGGCGACGTGCCCGCCTTCCGGGCGACATCAATGACTTTGACGTCCCGGTACGGCGACGAGCTGAGCATTTCACTGAGGCAGTCGAGCAGTTTCTGCCTGGTCGCCTGCCCTCGCCGTCCGGCCACGCGGCCGTCGACGGTACGCACTTGTCCTGTCATGCCGTCAGCTTACCGAGGGGTGATCGGAGCGCGATTCGGCCGACTGCAAATGGGGTGCGTGGGGGGAGTGTGAGCGGCGAGGGGGCTCTGGAGGATGCCTGAGGGTGTCCGGGCCGTCGCGCGGAGTGGATGAAAGGCCGTTAACTTGGCTGCATGGCCGTATCCCGGGCATCCGACGCAACGCACGCCTACTCGGAGGGCGTCCCCTGCTGGGTCGACGCGCAGCTTCCCGACGTGGAGGCGGGCAGGCGTTTCTACGGTGAGCTGTTCGGCTGGACCTTCGGGGAGGGGTTCGGGCCGCACATGGAGGGCGTGTGGGCGCGCCATCACGGGGAGCCCGTGGCGGCCCTCACCCCCAAGCGGGACGGCCGGATGCCCACCGTCTGGACGGTGTCGTTCGCGACCCCGGACGCCGCCGCGCTCGCGGCCCGGATCCAGGCGGCCGGCGGGCAGGTGATCATCGCGCCCACTCGGCTGGGCCCCTACGGTACGACCGCCCTCGCGACCGATCCCGAGGGCGGGGTCTTCGGCCTGTGGCAGGCGGGCACCCACCCCGGTTTCGGCAAGCGGCACGAGCCGGGCACCTTCTGCTGGGCCGAGCTGTACGCGCGGGACCCGGAAACCGTCGACCGTTTCTACGGCGCCCTGTTCCACGAGGCCCTGTTCGGCCCCGACGCCTCGCCCGACTTCGGCCGCGCCCCGGTCTCCGGTGTCTTCCCGGCCGAGATGCCGCCGCACTTCCTCGTGCACTTCGGGGTGGAGGACGTCGAGGCGGTTCTCGGTACGGTGAACCGGCTCGGCGGACGCGTCCGGACGGCCCCTTTCGACACGTCGTACGGAAGGGCCGCCGTCGTCACGGACAATCAAGGGGCGTCGTTCGCCGTACTCCAGGTACGGGGCCGGTGATTTTGTCCCGAGACACCCCGTTCCGCCCCCGGGTTCGCAACCTGTGGCCCGGACAGGAAGAATCGGGGTGCGTGCCGCCATGGCGGTGCGGTGGTGAGACGCTGCACGGGGCCGCGTTCATACGTGGATGACGTGGCTCGTACGGGGAGGTGGCAGGCAAGTGGTGGATCAGCTGACACAGCACGATCCGCGGCGGATCGGGCCGTTCGAGGTGCTGGGACGGCTGGGTGCCGGCGGCATGGGGCTGGTCTATCTCGCGCGCTCGGCTTCGGGCCGGCGCGTGGCGATCAAGACGGTCAGGACCGAGCTCGCCGAGGACCAGCTGTTCCGGGTCCGCTTCACTCGTGAGGTGGAGGCCGCGCGAGCGGTCTCCGGCTTCTACACGGCGGCCGTGGTCGACGCCGATCCGCGCGCGGCCGTGCCGTGGCTGGCCACCGCGTACGTTCCGGCACCCTCCCTCGAAGAAATAGTGAACGAGTGCGGGCCGATGCCGGCCCAGGCGGTGCGCTGGCTGGCGGCGGGCGTCGCGGAGGCGCTGCAGTCGATCCACGGCGCCGGGCTCGTCCACCGTGACCTGAAGCCCTCGAACGTGCTGGTGGTGGAGGACGGACCGCGGGTCATCGACTTCGGTATCGCCTCCGGTGTCTCGAACACCCGTTTGACGATGACGAACGTCGCCGTCGGCACCCCGGCCTACATGTCCCCCGAACAGGCGAAGGACTCGCGCAGCGTCACCGGTGCGAGCGATGTCTTCTCGCTCGGCTCGATGCTGGTGTTCGCCGCCACGGGGCATGCGCCCTTCCACGGCGCCAACCCGGTCGAGACCGTCTTCATGCTGCTGCGCGAGGGCCCCGACCTGGAGGGTCTCCCGGACGAGCTGCGCCCCCTCATCGAGTCCTGTATGCAGATGGAGGCGACCGGCCGTCCCAATCCCGCCGACCTCCAGGCCCAGTTGGCACCCCACCTCTTCGGCTCCGGCTCCGACGACAGCGGTACGGCGTCGGCGTGGCTGCCCGAGCGGGCGGTAGGCCTGATCGAGGCGCGCCGAGGGGGCCGTCCGGCGCTGAAGCCCCCGTCCTCCGGCGGTCGCAGCGGTGGCGGACGCCCCGCCCTTCCTCCGCCGCCCTCGCACGCCCCCGTGCCCGTCGGGGCGCCCGACGCCGGCCCCGTGCGGCTCGCGGGCGGCCAGGTGCCCATCGGCCCCGGACCGCGTGTCGCCGACGCCCGTGCCGCCGCCGTGAAGGCACCTCCTCCGGAGGCGGGCCTCGCCGCCTCCTGGTCCCGCCCGCGCGTCGGCGTCAACGGCGCCGACCCCGCACCGACGGTCGCTCCGCCGCCCGCACCGGACTCCCCGTCCGGCTGGCGGCCCTGGCGCTTCCGTATGTCGAACGACGTCTGGGGTACGCCCTCGGTCGCGGGCGACCTCGTCTACGTCACCTCCTTCGAAGTCCACGCCCTGGACGTCGCGACCGGCCGCCGCCGCTTCAAGACACGGGACGTGGCCTGGTCCATGGCGGTCGCGGACGGCCGCATCCACGCCTCCGACGGCCCCACCCTCTTCGCCCTGAACGCGCGGGAGGGCGCGGACCTGTGGCGGCTGTCCACGGACGCCTGGGTGTACTCCCTGAAGGCCGACCGCGGGACCGTCATCACCGGTACGCGCGGGGGCGGCGTCCAGGCCTGGGAGGCCTCCAACGGCCAGAAGCTCTGGGAGATCACCGGCGCCCAGTCCGACTTCGAGTCCCCGGAGGCCGGGCCCGCCGTCCACGACGGCACGGTGTACGTCTGGAAGGACGCCCGGCTGCGTGCCCTGGAGGCCCGTACGGGTGAGGAGCGGTGGTCGTACCCGATCGGCGACGCTGCGTCGTGCGGAGGCGTACCCGTACGGATCACGTCCGCCCCCGACGGCTACGTCTACATCTCCGCGGGCACCCGCGTCCTCGCCGTCGACGTCGCGAGCGGGCACGTCCGCTGGCACTTCGAGGCCCCCGCGGTCTTCCTCTCCCCGCCGACCTTCGTGCCGGGCCCCGCGGTCACGGGAGGCGGCGTCTACCTCGCCGACTACCTCGGCACGGTGTACGCCCTCGACGCCACGGACGGTCGTGACCGCTGGCGCATCGCGACCGAGGCCCGGTCCTCGATCGATCCCGTCCTGGTCGCCGCCGGCCACGTCCACGTCGGCAGCGGCAAGGGGTTGTACACCCTCGACGCGGTCACCGGCACCCCGAAGTGGCGCTTCCAGGCCGGGGGCGACCTCGTGGGCGCGCCCGCGGTCGCCGAGGGCCGCATCCACTTCGGCTCCACGGACCATCTCCTCTACACCCTGAAGGCGGACGACGGCCGGCTCCGCTGGAAGCTGGCGACGGGCGGGGAGATCACCGGTGCGCCGGTGGTCAAGGACGGGGTGGTGTACGCGTGCAGCAAGGACCGGTGCGTGTACGCGCTGGACGCGGAGAAGGGGACGGGGACGGCCCGCACGACGTAGGGTGACCGGCCTTTCCTCGCCCCGGCCGCCCCTACCCGTCCCATCCCGTACCCGGGGCTCCGCCCTAGACCCGGCCGCTCCTACCTGTCCCATCCCGTACCCGGGGCTCCGCCCTAGACCCGGCCGCTCCTACCTGTCCCATCCCGTACCCGGGGCTCCGCCCCAGACCCGGCCGCTCCTAC